>JAYVQF010000021.1:0-11989 GCA_043777195.1 Thermoanaerobaculia bacterium | reverse complement strand
CGGCGCTGGGCCAGCCCAGCACCCGGTTGTTTTCCGTATCGGCGACATAAAACTTGCCGTCGGCGGCCTGCGCGAATCCCTGCGGGCCATTCAGGCTGGCCAGCGACGCCTGGTTGACTTCATTGTGCTGGAAGGCGCTTTCCGTGACGCCCGGACGGCCGCCGGGGCGCGTCGAGACCGGGCGTGACGGCTGCTTACCGAGGACGATGATGGCTTTGCGCACACCCGAAGGCAGGGCCGCAGCGGCGGGCAGGGCGATAAAAATCAGCGCGCCGCGCTGGATCATGTACTGGATCTTGTAAGAAATATTCACTATGAAACTCCGGAATTGACCGGCGAATTATAGCGTTCGCAGCGGCTGCATGGCGGTTGAATTTTACAATGAAAATCAGGGCTTCGCACCGCTCGCAGCGCTGGGAATTTTCACCGGCTGTTCGCGCAGCAGTTTCATCCGTTCCACCTTCGCCTGCGGCCGGAAAAAAGTGCGCTCCCAGCGCGTGCCATCGAGAAAATGGCGGGCTTTGATCGCCAGGATTTTTCCGAAAAGACCGGCCTTCACCAGTCCGGGCGTCTGGCTCGCGGCCAGCCGGGCATTCGCTTCCGCTATCGCCGGAAATTTGGAATCATCAAATGACCACCAGACCAGCCAGCCCCGGCCCTTGATGAGCCCGAGATCCAGCGCGCCCCAGACCCGACCGTCCAGAGAATTTTCGCGATTGTCACCCATTGCCAGCAGGTGGCCTTTCGGGATCAGGTAGGGCCCCCAATTGCGATGCGAGCCATCATCCCGCGCGTTAACCAGTTGCGGCTCCACCCCGCCATTCATGCGATCGTAATCATGCGCGAGGAACTCCAGCGGCTGTTCGAGAAAACAGGGAAGTTCGGCGGCGGGCGCGGCCAGCGCGCCGGCGGGCGGCGGAAAGACCTCGCCATTGGTGACGCCCGGGAGAAGGTTGGTGTAGTTCTCCTCGAACGGCGTGTAGTGATCTTCCGGCGCGCCGTTTTTATCCAGCAGCCGAACGAAAATACGGTTGTTGTAAACCAGCACGGTTTCGCCCTCGAAGGCGATGGCGCGCTTGACGAAATCCACGGTGAGATCGCCGGGGAATTTGAAAACAATGATGTCGCCCCGCTTGATGTCGCGCAGCGGCGTCAACGCCTTTTCCCATGCGCCGGCGGCCGGACCGTATACATAGGAATTGGTCAGGATGTGATCCCCCACCTCGAGGGTGTGCACCATCGAACCGGAGGGAATCTGCGAATTCTGAAACACAAAGGTGCGCGCGAAGAGCACGAAAATCGCGACCTCGCACAGCGTCTCGAAATTCTCGCGCCACGCCCCCTTGGGATGCGGGTCGGGCGGCACGGGGTGCGCGGGCGTCGGGGTGGATTTGCGGGTGAAGGGCCACATGGGTGATTTGGGAGTGGGTAGAGAGTATGAGGAAGAAATGAATTAGCGAAACATATTCAACGAAACAGATTCAACGAAACAAATTCTTCGCGACGAAGATCAAATTGGCCGGGCGTTCGGCCATGCGGCGCATGAGATAGGGATACCAGTCGGTGCCGTACGGAATGTAAACCCGCAGATTGTAGCCTGTCGCGTGCAATGAATCCTGCAAATCACGGCGGATGCCGTAGAGCATCTGAAATTCGAAGGCCGACTTTTCGATGCCGATTTCTTCCGCCATCGCGCGCGTTGCCGTGATCATCGCCGGATCGTGCGTCGCGATGCCATGATAACGCCCGCTGCGCCGGGCATCCTGCAGCAGTTCGCGGGTGCGCTCGACATACTCCGCGTCCACCTGGGATTTTTTCTGGAAGGCGACTTCCGCCCGTTCCTTGTAGGCGCCCTTGACGAGGCGCACGCGGCAATTCCAGGACAGCACCTGCGCCAGATCGTCCACCGTGCGATAGAGATAGGATTGAAGAACAATGCCGACATTGTCGAATTCCTCCCGGTATTTCTTCAGCAGCGCCAGCGTCTGCGCGACATACTCCGAGGATTCCATGTCAATGCGCACAAAAATTCCCAATTCATGCGCCCGTTTGATGATGCGGTGGACATTGCGGTAAGTGAACGCCTCGCCCAGATCGAGCCCCATCTGCGTCAGCTTGAGCGAGACATTGGCGTCCAGCTTTTCCCGCGCGATGGCTTCGAGTCCCTCAAGATAAGCGTTCGCCGACGCGCGGGCCAATTCTTCCGACGAGACATTTTCGCCGAGATGGTCGAGCGTCGCGCTCAATCCCTTCGCGTTGACCGCCTTGACCGCCTCGACGCAGCTGGCCAGGGTTTCGCCGGCGACGAAGCGCCACGCGACCCGGCGCGTGGGCCCGAAGCGCACCATCGCGTTTTTTAGCCCCTCGCGGCGCGATAAAAAAAGCAGTGTGGATTTCAGCACGATGGCGTTCCGTTGCGTGCGTCCGTGTGGCGCCGCGTCGCGATTGGAGGCGGCGAATTATCGCAGATGCGGATTGCGCCGCCCGGCCTGGGCTATTCCACGCTCCAGAAATAACTCTGCGCCGTGGCGACTGCGCCGGTGTTGGCGAAGGCGCCGGCGCCGCCGACAGTGCTGGGGCCGCCATTGTAGTTTTCGACGAATAATGAGAACTGCGCGTTCTGCGCGCGATACACCCGCGCCGGCGCACTTGCCGTGCAAGTCGCCGCCGGGCAACTCCAGCTCAGATTCGCATTGCCCGCCGCCTTGGTGACATACAAATTATTCGCCCGCGGGCTTCCCGTTGTATAGGTATATCTGACCGGTAGAAAAGCGGTCCGGGTGTCGGGATTGCGTACCCGGATGCTGACCAGCGCCGGCGCGTGCGGCGGCGTCGCCGTGCAGCCGATCGTCGTCGCCGTCACCGTGCAACCCGTCGCCGGCATGCCGTCGAATTCCACCACAGCGCCATTCTGGAAATTACCGCCACACAGCGTGAACGCCTGCCCGCCCTGCTCGGGACCGCTCCCCGCCCCTGTCGCACAGGAACAACTGCTTCCCGTATAGCAGGAATAATTGACCGATGGGAAGGTCGGCGGCGGGACAACGGAGATCGTGCGGGTGTACATTCCGCCTCCGTAAGAACCCGAATAATATTGCACCGGACAGCCGCTGCAGCTGGTCTTGATGAGTGAGGAAATGGACAGGTTGGCCGGGTCGAACCCCGCGTTCACCTGAGTCCAATGCTCGCCGCCGTCACCGGAGAGGTAGACCCCGCCGTCGAGCGACCCCTTGATGCCGACAAGCAGATCGAGCGTTCCGAAAGGGGTCAGCGAGTTGAGCACCGCGACGGAATCTTTCGATGTGAACTCGAGGCCGCTGCCGCCCCCGGAAACCTTGCGCCATGTCGCGCCGCCATCGCGGGAAAGGTAGAGTTCGCCCGGCGTCGGGTCGACCTTCTTCGTCGCCGCCACCACGATACGGCCCCCGGTCTGCGCATCGAGGCCGAGCGCGGTGATCACCGACCAAGGCAAGCCGGCGGGCAGCGTGTAGTCGTTGCCGCCGGGCGCGGGGGTCCAGGCCGTCCCCTGGTTGGCGCTGTAGAGCGGGCCGTTCGCGGCGGAGAGCGCCCACAACGGCGCGGTATTGGCGGCCTCGGGCAGCTGCGGCCCGACCGGCCGCTTGAGTGCGGAGATCTCCGCCCCGAGGTAGAAGTTGCCGTCAGCGTTGTAGTCGATGTTGACCAGATCGCCCTGCGCGGCGTCGAGCGTCGTCCAAGTCTGGCCGGCGTTCGCGGAACGCATCGAGACACCGTCCTTGCGCGCCGCGTAAAGATAGGTTCCGTCCTGCGCGAAGTCGATATAGCGGCCGGTTCCCCCGCCCACGCTCGTCCAGCTCGCGCCGTTGAAGCGCCACAGCCCCTGGTCTTTCACCGCGGTGACCGGGTTGGCCGGCGCGGCGGCGTGCGTGTCGACCGCCTCGGCATTCGCCGCCGGCGGCAGTCCGCTCGAGATTGGCTGAAACGATCCGCCGCCATTGTCCGAGCGGAAGACCCCCTGGCCCGCGGTGGCCGCGAAGAGGGTTCCCGAGGCGCCCGGCGCCACCTGGTTGATGCTCCCGTCGACGGACTGGATGTCGCCCTCCGCAGAGACGGTGGCGAAGGTGCGCGCCCCATCCGAGGAGCGCCAGATCCCGTTGCCCTGGGTTGTCAGCACCGCGATCGAATTGCTCGTGTTGCGGCCGTCGAAACCGGGATCGAGCTGCAAGCCGCCGTAGTAGTAGAGCAGTCCCGCGGCCCCGGGGATGAGGCTGAAGCTGGCGCCGAAGTCGGTGCTGCGATAGAGGCCGAACTCGTCGCAGGGCTTGATCACGGTGCCGTCCTGACCGAAAGCGGGCGAGAATTTGAAGGGCACGGAGCCGTAACAGTTGGTGAGCCCGGAGATCGCGGTCGCGGACGCGCCGCCGTCAGTCGAGCGGTAGTTAACGCCCGTCCCGTCGCTGAAGAGCACCGTCTTCTGCGGCGTGCCGTTCGCTGCACGCTGGTCGTAGACCGAGGAGATCGAGACCAGCACCGTGCGGGCAGCGCGCGCGATGCTCCAGGTCGCCCCGAAGTCGCTGCTGCGGCAGAGGATCTCGGTGGTTACCCCGGTCTGCTGCACATTGGCGAAGACGGTGCCGTCCATCGGGTAATTCGGGGAGACCAGTGGAACGACCTGGTTATAGGAGGCATCGAAGACGCAGCCTGCGCCGCTGACGACCGCGGAGAAGGTGCGTCCGCCGTCGGTGGTGCGCACCATCCCCTGGCCGGATTGCTGGGCGTAGGCGACGCCAGACAAAGGATTGAAATCGGGAGAGAAGGAGAGCGAATAGGGGGAGCCCAGCCCGCTCAACGCGGTGATTGTCTGCCCCCGGTCGGTGGAGCGGTACATCACCGAGCTGATGGCGATGAAGAGAGTGCCGTCCGTGTCGTAGTTAGGGGAGAGATAGATGGAGGTCGAGCCGGGGATGGATCCCGGGTTGGTGCGCGCCAGGAATTTCGCGCCGCGATTCCCGCTCAGCAGCCAGAAGCCGTACGCGGGAATCGCAAGCCCCGCGCCGCCGCCCGCCGGGTTATACGCCTCGTGGGCGCTCACTCCGTTCTCGCGCGCGGCGAAGCCGCGTCCGGAATCGTCGGACAGCTCGACCCCCTGCCCGCTGGCGGCGTAGATCGTCAGCGCGCCGGTCGTCCCGTCGCGCACCGCGGCGAGTAGCGCGTCCGACTCCATGATAGAGCGGTAGAGGGTGCGCAGACCGAAGCCGTATAGGCGGACGAAAGTGTCGCCGTAGTCGTCGCTGGAGAGCACCCCATACGGGCTGCGGTCAGTCTTCACGAGCAGCAGCGGAGGAGCGCTGGCGCGCTTGACGAAACGCACATCCTTCAGCCCCTCCCCGGACAGGTTGGGCGTGGTGTAGAGCAGCGGAAAACTCGCGCCGCCGTTTGTCGAGCGATAGAGGTTGGTTGAAGAATCGCTCGCCAACGCCGTCTGGTCGGTGGCGTAATCCGGCGAGAAGACCAGGCGGAACGGCGAGAAGGCGAGCGGAATGCCGGTAAAGCTCGCGCCGCCGTTGGTCGACTTGTAGATGCCCTGATAGCCGGGGATAAGCAGCATCAGCGTCTGGTCGGCGGGATAGGCGGGTGAGACGACCATCAGCGAAACCGGATTCGAGTAAGGCTTGCTCAGGGTCGCCCCCGCCGCCCAATTCTCTCCGAAATTGGTCGACTTGTAGATCGTCGTCTGGATGAAGGAACTGCCGTAGGCGGCGTACCAGACCGTGCCGTCGATGGCGTAATTGGGACTGAGCGCAACATCGCCGCCGTTACAGGGGCTCGGCAGACCGCTGGTCTTGGGGGTGAAGGTCTGGCCGTGGTCGATCGACTTGTAGACGCCGCACTGCTCTGCAGCAAAGACCGTGCGCACCGCCTCGGTCGCGCTCGACAGGCGGTCGAAGACTGGGGAGAGGGCGAAGCCCGTGAGCGGGCGCGACAGCCGGTCCGGCGTGACCTTATAGCGCGTCCAATTGGCGCCGAAATCGGTCGTCCGGTAGATCTCGCGTCCCTGACCGCGGGCGAAGGCCGTTCCGTCCGTGAGATAGTTCGGGGAGAGATGGACGCTGCGAACCGGTCCGCCCACCAGCGCCTTCAACTTCCACTGGGACGGCGCCGGCGGCGCGTTGACGGCGATCGAGAGGGCTTTCGTCGCCTGCGTACTCGCGCCGTCGGTGACACGGAAGGTCACGATCCCGTTGCCGACCACGGTCGGTGTGCCGCCGAGCAGCCCGCCGGCGCTCAGCGTGAGGCCGGCAGGCAGGCTCCCCGCGGCGATGCTGAAGGTATAGGGGGTCGTTCCCCCCGCGGCCTTAAGCTGATACCCGGGATAGGCGACGCCCGGCACCCCCTCCGTCACGCCGGTGTCAACGATACGAAGCTGCGCGCGGGCGGCGAGTGAGGCGGCGAGGAGCGCAGCGCAAAGCACGCGGGAGAGGCGAGCGGCGAGCAGCACCCGGAAAGCAGGGGTCGGGGCGACCGATTGCATGGGGAGTCCTCCGTCGAGATATGGATCGCGGTGAGTGAGTCTCCTCATTATTGACAGATCGGAACCGGATGTCAATAACCCCGCCTCTTCCTAATTGTGATGGGGATCACAGGTTTAGAAGGCGCGAAATACGAGTCGAGAGCGGTCACGCGTCATTCACTCGACACCCCAGAAATAACTCTGCGCCGTGGCGACCGCACCGCTGTTTGTGTATGCGCCGCCGATGCCCCCGTTGTAATTTTCAAGGTAGGATGAGAAGAACACATTCTGGCTACGATAGACGCGCGCGGGGTTGGCGGAGCTGCAACCCGCGCAGCTCCAGGTGAGGGCTGCGTCAGCAGAAGACTTGGCGACACGCAGGTTACTGGCGCGGGAAGCGCCGCCGGTATAGGTGTATTGCGCAGGCACGAAGCCGATGCGGGTGTCGGGGTTGCGCACCCGGATGCTCGCCAGGCCGGGTGCGTGCGCGGGCGTGCCGCTCGCGCCGGCGTTGCACACGATCTGCGTGGCGCTCAGGGTGCAGCCAGCACCATAATTTGTATAGACCGGCACGCCATCGAATTCAATCACCGCGCCGCTCTGGAAATTGCTGCCGCAGAGTTTGAAGGCCTGGCCGCCCTGTTGCGGCCCGCTGCCGCCGCCCGTCGCACAACTGCAGGTCGTTGAGCCGTAACAGGAATAAAGCGTGGCGGGAAAGACGGGAGGCGCCACCACGGTGATGGTGCGCGTATACAAACCGCCGCCATAAGAACCGGAATAATATTGCACTGGGCAGCCGGCGCAGCTGGTGGTGATGAGCGAGCTGATGGACAAATTAGCCGGGTCGAAGCCGGCATTCACCTGCGTCCAGTGTTCGCCGCCGTCCCCCGAGAGATAGACCCCGCCGGTGGTCGTGCCAACCGCGCCCGCGAGGATGTCGGTCGTTCCGAATGCGGTCGCCGTGGAAATGAGCGCGGCGAAATTTTTCGAGGTGGCCTCCAGTCCCGATCCCGCGCCGCTCATGGAGTGCCAGGTGACGCCGGCGTCGGTCGAACGATACAAACCGGTGGACGATCCGGCGATGACCTCGCGGCTGCCGCTGGCGGCATTGATGCCGAGCGCGCGAACCGTCGTCCAGGCCTGCGCGGGCAGGGTGTAATCATTGCTGCCCGGCGTCGCGATCCAGCTGGCGCCGCTGTCGGTGGAATAGCGCGGCCCCGACGCCTGCGACGCGCCCCACAACGACGCGATGACCACGGCGGCACCATCCGGCCCGGGACCGATTTTTTTCGCGAGCGGATCGTGCCTAAAAGTGGGGGTGGTCTGGTTGTTGTAATCCATCGCGTCGAGGTCGAGCTCCCCGGCGTTCAAGCCGCTCCAGGTCGAACCCGCGTTGGCGGAACGCACCGACTGGCCGTCGTTGCGCGTGGCATACAGATAAACGCCATCCTCGCGGAACTGCGTGTAATTGCCCGAGACGGAGAGCGGCGGGGCCGCGAGCTGCGTCCACACGCTGCCGTTCCAGCGCCACATGCCGGCGCCAAGCAGGCCGGCGAGCGGATTCGCAGGCGAGCCGGATGGGATCCACAGAGACAGCACACTCGCGGTCGCGGGCAGGCCGGCGTTGTAGGGATCGAAGGTGCTTCCTCCATCGAGTGAGCGGAAGATCCCAAGATCGTTGGTGCCGGCAAGCACCGCCAGAGTGGTGCTGCCCGCGCTCACCGGCCCGGCCGCGCTGGCGGTCTGGTTATCGCCCAACTGTTTGTAATTGTTCACGGCGTTAAAGGCGGTCAGGTTGCCGTTCGATTTCCACAGGCCCGAGCCGTCGGTCGCCACGACGGCGCCCGGGCTGGTGGCCGGATTATTGGCATCGAACGCCGCGGGCAGGACCAGTCCGCTGAGCAGCCGGGTGCCCAGCGCGCCCGCCGCCGCGGTGAAACTCGCCCCCTTGTCGCGGCTGACCCACAACCCCGTCGCACGACCTGGATAACGCAATCCAGCCGCGGTGCCGCCGGCGATGAAGGCGGCGCCGTCGGTGGTTAAGGCGGGCGAGATGCCCACCGCGCCGTACAGGCCTGCGGCGGGCAGGCCGGTCGCCGCTGTCCAGGTGGCGCCACCATCGATCGAGCGGTAAACCATGCCGTCGGTCGCGTTAAGGACAATCGTGCGCGCATCGCCATTCGCGCCCAGCTGGTTGTATCCGGGCGCCAGGGCGAACGGGCCGGTCTTGCCGCTCCCGGCCACATTCACCGCCTGCCAAGTGGCGCCGCCGTCGACCGAGCGGCACAGCCCGACATTCGCCGGACTGGCGATCTGGTTGTCGCCGCCGAGCGCGGCAAAAATCGTCAGGTCGGTCGCGTACGAAGGCGACACCGCAACGCCGTAAATGTCGGTGCTGACATTGAGCGTGCAGCGGCCGCCGCCCGGCGTGTCGGTGAAGGCGACGAGCGAGAGGTTCGCCGCAGTGGTGCAGCCGTTCACGCATTTGCGCAGGCCGGTGAGGGTGGGTCCGCCGGGAATCTTCACCTGTCCCAGATAGAGCGTGCCCGCCGCCGGCGTCCACCCGGGGACAAAGGCATGGCTCGATACAAGGTTCAACAGATAGTCGACCTGGGTTAGCGTCACGCCACGGTCGGTGGAACGGAAGATCGCGTGATCCTGCGACAGATCTTTGCGCCCGATCACGAACAGCGTGCCATCCGATGCGAAATTCGGCGAAAGCACCCCATAGTCGAAATTGCCGCCCACGGATTTGCGCAGCCACTGTTTGTCGCCGAGATTCAGTATCCAGCCGCCGGGGCCGGTTTCGATCAGCGAGGCGCCGGCGCCGTTCGCGGAAGTGAACTGCAATCCGGCCAGCCCGCCACTGCGCGGGATGAAGGAGAACCCCTCGTCGAAAGAAAGATGGATGCCCTGCGGCGACGCGAAGATCAGGTCGCCCGTCGAGCCGTTCAGCGGGCTCACTTCGAGGCGGGTGTTGGCGAAAACATCGGCGGGTCCCTTGATACCCGGCGGCAGCCCGCGGCTGTAGAGCCGTGTCATGGTGCGGAAGCAGTCCTCTGAGCGGTAGAGCGAATAGGCGCCGACGAAGGAACTGGTGAGCGGCCAGGCCACCCCGTACCACGCGGCGGGGAACCCCGGTCGTTTCACCACGCTCACCCAGGCGAAATCCACGCTCGGATGGCGCGTGAAGGTGGCGCCGCCGTCGTAGGAAAAATTATTATCGGAGGCGATGACGCGGTCGGTCGCGAAATCGGGGGAGAAGGTGATTCGCTGCGCGCTGCTGATGCCGCACCCCAGCCAAGTGACCCCGCCATTCAGGCTTTTCTGGCAGGTGGGCCCCGACACCATCATGCCGTCATTTACGAAATCGGGCGAAATCTCCATTGAATCGACGGGGTAGGAATTGGCGTAGTTGAGCATGTTAGCGACGAACAACCAGCTGCCACCGCCATTCACCGATTTCCAGAGCGTCGCCTTCACTGTCGCCGAGGCGTAACCCATCGTCGCGAACAGGGTGTTGTCTGTCGGATAGGCGGGGCTGAGCGCCAGGCCGGTGATGTTCGGCCGGCCGTCCGGGCAGGCGGTGAGGCCGTCACACGGCAGCCCGCTGTTGGCGGCTGCGAAGGTCAGGCCGCGATCGGTCGATTTCCAGACACCGAGGTCGCGGCTGGCGACGAAAATCGTCCCCGACGAGGGCGTGATCACGCTCTGACTGTAGTCAGGCGAGAGGCGAAGAGTGTGAAGATCGGCATCCAGCCGCGCCGGATTGACTGGCCGCCGGCTCCAGCTGCCGCCGCGGTTATTTGTCATGAACAGCTCCCCGGCATTGCCCGCAACGACAATCGTTGCGTCGTTTGCATAGTCGGGCGACGGGCGGATTTGCCGCACCGTGCCGCCGAAGATGCCGCGCGCCTCCCAGCTGTCGGGCGGAAAATAACTCAGGTTGGAGCGAATCTCCACAATGTATGAACGGCTGGCGATAGTGGGCGAAGGCGTCGCGCTATCCGTCACCTGCACCGTGATGGGGAAGAAACCCGCCGTCGTGGGGGTGCCGTTCAAAAAGGCCTCGGTTCCCGCATAGGTCAACAGGGTCAGGCCGGGCACCGAGCCGCTGCTGATCGTCCAGGTGACCGCCCCGGTATTCCCCGTCATGGTGATGCGCGGGGTGGTCGGATAGGCGACCCCCGGCACGCCGAGGGAGAGTGCGGGGGTGGCGATCTGCAGAGCCGCCGTACGCCCCCCTGCGCCGGCGCAGAGCAGCAGCAGTGCGCAACGCCGCGCCCCCCTCACCCCTATAGTCCGAAAAACATCGGAAATAATCATGCGGCATTCTATACGATTTCCGTCGTATTGTCAGCCACCTCACGGCGCACCAAAAAAACGGCCGACAGCCCCGGTGATGCCGGCCGGGTATTGCATTCGCTCAGAGAGATTCGCCGTTGATGCTATTCCACGCTCCAGAAATAACTCTGCGCCGTGGCGACCGCGCCGCTGTTTGTGTATGCGCCGCCGATGCCCCCGTTGTATTGCTCCAGATAAGCGCTGAATGACACATTCTGTGCGCGATACACCAGGGCCGGGTTGGTCGTGCAGCCGGCGCAGCTCCAGGTGAGCGCGGCGTTGGCGCCCGCTTTCGCCACGCGCAACAGCGAGGCGCGCGAAGTGCCAGTGGTGTAAGTGTATTGCGCGGGCAGATACCCGATCCGCGTGTCGGGATTGCGCACGCGGATATTCGCGAGGCCCGGCGCATGCGGCGGGGTTCCCGTGCAGGTGATGGTGGTCGCGGTTGCGGTGCAGCCCGTCGCCGGGACGCCGTCGAATTCGATCACCGCGCCGGCCTGGAAATTGCTGCCGCACAACTGGAAGGCCTGGCCGCCCTGCTCGGGGCCGCTGCCGCCGCCGGTGGCGCAACTGCACGGCGTGACACCGTAGCAGGAGTAGTTCGTTACGGGGAAGGCGGGCGGGGCCACGACGGAAATCGTGCGCGTATACATTCCGCCGCCGTAAGAACCGGAATAATATTGCACTGGACAGCCCGCGCAACTCGTCTTGATGAGCGAGGAAATGGACAGGTTGGCCGGGTCGAACCCCGCATTCACCTGCGTCCAATGTTCGCCGCCGTCGCCTGACAAATAAACCCCCCCATTCGCGGCGCCGGTCGCGCCGATAAGCAGGTCGGTGTTGCCGAAACTCGTCACCGTCGAAACCGCTGACGAAAAATTCTTCGAGGTCGCTTCCAATCCCGAGCCCGTCCCGCTGACATTGCGCCAGCTCGCGCCACCATCATTCGAGCGGAACAACCCCGTCGCCGATCCTGCCACCACCTCGCGGCTACCAGAGGCCGCATTGACCCCGAGCGCGCGGATCACCGACCAACTCTGCCCGCCCGGCAGCACATAATCATTCGTGCCGGGCGTCGCCGTCCAGGTCGTGCCGGAGTCAAGCGAATAGCGCGGGCCGGCGGATTGCGACACCGCCCACAGCGAAGCCGTCACC
>JAYVQF010000020.1:0-3056 GCA_043777195.1 Thermoanaerobaculia bacterium | reverse complement strand
CCCGCCATTGAACGCCGGCCGCCAAAACAGGCTATCTGTCAGTGTAATGGCTCATTTGTCCTCCCGCGACCCTGCCGCTCTTTTGCGCGGCCACCTGTCCAGCCCGGCGCGGGACGAGAACGAACAGCAGTGGGCCCGCGTCGGTCGCGCCCGCCTGTCTCAGCGGATGGCAGCGGCGCCTGTCAATCACGGTTTTGCCTTCAATCCCGCCCTGCGGTTGGCTGGCGGTCTGGCTGCATTTGTGCTGATTGCTGCGACGGTCTTTCATTTTTATCAGCCGAAGCCGCTGAGCGAACGGAATCCTTCGCCGGCTGTCCGCGTCAATCCGGCACAGGTCAGTCCCGCGCCGGTCATGCCAGCACTCGTCCAGGTCGCCGCAGTTTCCACGCCGTCGAGCGCCTCTTTAATCCCTGAGACCGCGGCCACGCCTGCTGCGGCCCGTTCACACACTTTGCTCGTTCGGCACGCGCCCACGATCACGCATTCGCCCTCGACCTTCGCCCCCTCAGTCGCAGCCCCAGCCCCAAGCCCCGCTTCCCAAGCCCCCGACTTGGCTCTGGTCAGCGCCCCGATCCCTGAACCCTCCAGCGAACTGCGCTTGGCCAAGGTTTCCGACGGCATCCGGATTTCCTGGGACGGCCGGCATCCTTCCAATCATCAATTTGAACTCACTAAGACTTGCGTGGATCTGCGCCAACCCGGCGCCGCCACGATTGCCACCCGCATCCGCCTCAACACCTCCGAATGGGTGGACGACAGCAAAACCGGCGTTTGCGGCCCCGGGGAAGCTGCCCAATACGAAGTCGCGGAAGTCGGGCATGCCTGACGGCTTTCGCTCTTTCCAAGCCCTAAGGCCAATGCCCTAAGGCCTCTATCTTTTATTAACCAACCCCGTTAAAATCCACCCTCGACAAAACACACACTTTCACCATTCCTCTGGAGGATCATGTCATGAAAAATCTCATCAAATCCGCGTTCGTCGGCGTTGCCCTGCTTGCCAGCGGCTCCGCCTTCGCCTCAAACATGGGCTTCAAGCTCGTTTATCCGGTCTCAGCGGCCGCTGCCGGCAAATCGGGAAGCAACTGGGTCTCCGTTCCCTACTTCAGCAACTTCACCACCGCCTCGACGGTCTTCGCGGACATCCCCGGCGCCCTGCAGGTTTCGCATTACCTAACGGCGACGGATACCTATGAAGATTACTTTGGCGGCGCCTTCGACCCCAACTTCACGGTCGCAAAGGGCGAATCTCTGCTGGTGAAGGTCAGTGTCACCGGCAACTGGACGATTGTGGGCAGCCATGACAATGCGTTTGGTGTTCCGCTTTCTGCGGCTGCGGCTGGCAAGTCTGGCAGCAACTGGATCTCGCTGCCCTACCATACCAACAAAGCCACGGTCTCCACGCTGTTCGCCGAAATTCCGAGCGTGCTCCAAATTTCCCACTATCTGGTGGCGTCGGATACCTATGAAGACTATTTCGGTGGAGCGTTCGACCCCAACTTCAATATTGGCATCGGCGAGGGATTGCTGTTGAAGGTCAGCGTAACGACCAGCACTTGGGTACCGGCGCACTACTGAACCTGATTGTCTAAATTTTGACCCGGCTCCAATCTTCACTTTAAGGATTCTACTCTATGAAAATCAAACTGACACTTCTCCCCCTCCTTGCCCTGTTTGCTGCAAACCGGTTATCGGCTCAGTGCGCGACTAATATTGGCATTGGCGGTCCCACTACGCAGCATTTCGGGGCCATCGCGGGTACGCTCGGCACCGACATCACCGCTAAATTTTGGCAGACCGGAACCCCGGCTAACAATTCGGGCACCACTCTTAGCGGCTCCATCATTGCATTGAATGGCGGGAAATATTTTGAAAACACTAATTGGGCACAGCCCTCTACAGGCGCCGGTGTCTGCCCGCCCCTCGCCGCGACAACCCAGACCACCACGTTGGTCAATGTTCGCTTGAACGAGGGTGTTGCGACACATACAGGCCAGTATGCTCTTTCGACGGTCAATTACCAAACCGCCTTGTCCCGCTTCAAGTCCGACAATATCAACAATGGCGCGACCCAGCCGACCGCCCCGGTCTGCTTGGCGGCCACGCCGAATTGCGTCGCGACCCCGATTAACATTCCCGTCGCGCAGATTCAGACCGTCGGCGGCGGCTCCACTTATGTCCATTCCACTGGCACCGGTGCGGTGCGGGTCACGGTGAACTTCGGCGCGGACGCCGCCGGCACCGGCAGGTTCGGCTATTTCGCGGCCGTCAACAACGGCACCCAGCCGGTCGCTCCTCTGATCACCGGCATCCAGGTCTACCAGATCAATGGTGCTGCCCCGACCACCTCCAATCTCGCCTCGTGGGGAACGGCGTTGGTTCCCTCTGGTGCCACCACCTGCACCTTGGGCGCCGCCGCCAACTGCACCGGCCTCTTCACGGTTACCACGATCCCGAGCAGCACCAGCGCCTTCCTCGCCGTGCGTCTGATGTTCGATGGCAGTCCTACTTTGGGGACCGATTTCGTTTCCGGTAACTCCGCCCCCATCGGCGGCCCGCTGGTGGTTGACGGCCTCCCGACCTCGGTCGAAGCCTACAACACCAAGGTGGGCAATCTGCCGGGCGTGCAACTGCGCTGGACCTCAACCAACGAATCCCAGATCGCGGGTTACAACCTCCTCGCGGCGCGCGCTGATTCCGCGAACTTCGTCCAGGTCAATGACCGCATGATCGCCACGGGCGGCGCCGGGACATACACCCAGAATGTCACCCGTCGCACCCTGATTGGCAAGGTCGGGGGCGCGTCCTCCTACCTGATCAAAGTGCAGGTCGTCATGCGTGACGGCAGCACCCAGGATGTCGGACCGGCCACCTATGTCTTCAGGAACTAATCCTTCCTGAAGGTGCGGCGATCTCATCGCCACCCGCTCGAAGCCCCGCCGCAAGGCGGGGCTTCTTGCGTTTGTAGGGGGATGGATTGATGATGCAATCGCCCTGAATTTGTAGGGGCACGGCACTGCCGTGCCCGACAAATAACCACCTTCTGCGCGACCGCGCAG
>JAYVQF010000019.1:0-3068 GCA_043777195.1 Thermoanaerobaculia bacterium | reverse complement strand
CCATGTGGCTGTCGCCCATTTCCCCTTCGAGTTCGGCCTTGGGCACCAGCGCCGCCACCGAATCAATGACGATGACATCCATGGCGCCCGATTTCACCAGCATGTCGGTGATTTCCAGCGCCTGTTCCCCGCTGTCGGGCTGGCTGAGCAGCATGTGATCGGTGTCCACGCCCAGCTTTTCGGCATAGGCGGGATCGAGCGCGTGTTCAGCATCGATGTAGGCGGCGCTGCCGCCGGCCTTCTGCGCCTCCGCGACAATCGTGAGTGCGAGGGTGGTTTTGCCCGAGGATTCCGGCCCGTAGATCTCGATCACGCGGCCGCGCGGCAGGCCGCCGATGCCGAGCGCAGTGTCGATGGTGAGCGAGCCGCTGGAGATCACCGGCACATCCACGATGCCGCGGTCGCCCAGCCACATGATCGCGCCCTTGCCGAAACTTTTTTCGATCAGGCCGACGGTCGCGTCGATGGTGCGCCGCTTTTCAGCCGCGCGCGGGTCTTTGCTTTCTTTGACTTCTTTGAGGTCTTTTTCTTTTGACATGGAATTACAGCTCCTTAGGACGGGGCTGACTGCACGGGAAGATTAGGGCGTGCGGTTTGACCCGTCAAGGAAGGAATTATAACACAACATTCGTAAAACTTTCGCCTATTCGTTAAGTCATTAGATATTGACTTGTAATAAACATAACAAATTCTCTAACTAGCGGATATTATTAACAATAACATGATCTGACGACACGCGGCAATGCACAGACGGTAATTTCTTCCCTGCAATTATTGTTCCCAAACCCCAAGCCCGAAACCCCAGACCCAACACGCCATCTTCAGTACGCTCCACCTTTCAAGAGCGCCGCCGGCGTGCGCAGGAGCAGCGTGATGTCCGTCCACAGTGACCAGTTGCGGACATAATATTCATCCAGTTGCAACCGCTGCGCGAAGGTCAGCGCGTTGCGGCCGGAGACCTGCCACAGGCCGGTGATGCCGGGACGGGCGCGCAGGATGATGGGGGCGTGGCGACCCATGGTTGCGATTTCGCGCGGCAGGTAGGGGCGCGGTCCGCACAGCGACATGTCGCCGGTGACGATATTGATGAGCTGCGGCAGTTCGTCGAAAGAAAGTTTGCGCAGCCAGCGGCCGGCCCGGGTGACGCGGGGATCGTCGCCCTTGAGTTTCTGGAATTCCCGCCACTCCGTGGCGGCGCCCGGATCGCCGGCGAGATGCGATTCGAGTTTGTCGTCGCCGTCGAGGAACATCGAGCGGAACTTCCAGCAGTCAAAGGTGCCGCCGCCGCGCGCGAGGCGGGGCTGGCGGAGCAGCGGTGCGCCGGGGGAGTCGAAACGAATCCACAGCCACAACGCAGCGAGGAGCGGAGAACACAAAATTAAAACCGGCAGGGCGACGGCGAGATCGAAAAGCCGCTTGGTGACCAGACTGGCCGGCGATGTGAGGTTTTGCGGAATGTTGAGGACGGGCACATCGCCCAGCGCCTCCGCCTCGAGTCCGGTGAGCGGCAGGCCGGCGAGATCGGGCACCATGCGCACCTGCTGCGCCAGGCCGGCGGTTTCTTCCAGGATTTCGGCGAGGCGCTCGGACGGCAGGCCGGCGTTGCAGACCACCAGATCGCGCGCGCCGCAGCGGGCCATGGCGGCCGCGCCGTTTTCATCGAGGGAAATATGCAGCGGGAAATTCGTCGCCAGTACTTTTGCAGCGCCATCCGGCGGCGCTGCCACTTCGGGACTCATGACCCCGGCGATGACATAACCCAGCGCCCGTTCGCGTGCGAAAAGACGCAATATTTTTTCTGCTTCGGCGGGTGCGGCGACCAGCAGCGCGGGGCGGCGGTAGAGGGCGGCATCGCGCAGTAACCGGCGCAGGCCGCGGCGCAGCGCCAACGCGCCCAGCGCCCCCAGCAGCACCGTCATCACCATCAGGGGGCGCGACAATTCATCCTTGACATGGAAGGCAAAGGCGAAAAGCAGCGCGGCGACGAAAGCGAGCGTGGCGGCGCGGAGGATATGGCGCGCTTCTTCCCAAAAGACCCGGCGCGCGCGGTAAAGCCCTTCGCTGGAAAAGGCGGCGGGCCACAAGAGCAGCGCCGGCGCAAATTTCAGGTAATCCCCGGCATGCCAAATGAAAGGCTGCAAGGGGTGGTCGAGCGCGGAAAAAATAACCGGCAACAGGCTCTGGCGCGCCGCAAAAGCCAGGCGGAATGCCGCAACCAGAGCGCCCAGATCGGCCGCAATAAAAATCAGCAGGAGGGCGAGCTCCCGTCCGGTGCGTGTGATCGCGGCGCCAGGCCCGGCGCCGGAAACGGTCTTTGGATCGGCGGTACTCACCGCGCGAATTGTAACGGCTGGCGCGGGAGAATCATGTTTGCGGCCCCTATCTCCGTTAAACTTTACGGGTGGCATCCCCAAGCCGGCCCGCCGTTTTTCTGGATCGTGATGGCACGGTCACCGAAGAGATCGGCTATGTGAACCATCCCGAGCGGCTGCGGCTGCTGCCGCGCAGCGGCGCGGCGATCCGCATGCTCACGGAAGCCGGCCTGGACTGCGTGCTGGTCACCAACCAGGCCGGCGTCGCACGCGGTTATTTCACCGAGGATGTGCTGAAGGCCACCCATGCGCGCCTGGAAGCGATGCTGGCCGCAGAGGGCGCAAAACTGGCGGCGATCTATTACTGCCCGCACCATCCCCGCGAAGGGGTGCCGCCCTGGCGCGCCGATTGCGATTGCCGCAAACCCAAGCCCGGCATGCTGCTGCGCGCCGCACGCGAGTACGGCTACGACCTATCCCGCTCCTGGATGATCGGCGACAAAATTTCGGATGTTGAATTCGGGCAAAAATTACAGGCTCGCGGGGTGATGGTGCTGACTGGCTACGGCCGCGGCGAACTCGAATTCCAGCGGGAGACTTGGAGAACCCAGCCCGATTTCATCGCGGGCGACCTGTTCGATGCCGCCCGCTGGATCGTGAAAGACAACCTCGCGCGGGGTGCGGCATGAGCGTCGTACGCAAAACAAAAATCTCGAAAAAAACCGCGACTGAAGCCCCCGCGATGCTCCGCATCAC
>JAYVQF010000018.1:0-12104 GCA_043777195.1 Thermoanaerobaculia bacterium | reverse complement strand
ATGGTCACGATGGATTTGCCCCCCTTGAAGCCATATTTCCAGGGGATGGCGAGGCGCACCGGCGCGCCGTTCTGGTTGGGCAGAACCTGATCGTATAGACCGAGGGTGAGGAGCGTCAGCGGGTGCATGGCTTCGTCAATGCGCAACCCCTCGCGGTAAGGCCAATCGAGCACGCTGCTGCGCTGGCCGGGGAATTGCTTGGGATCTTTCAGGGAGATGAACTCGACGAATTTCGCGCCGGGCAGGGGTTCCACTTTTTTCAGCAACTCCGAGAGGGAATAGCCGATCCAGGGTATGGTCATGGACCAGGCCTCGACGCAGCGGTGGCGGTAAATGCGCTCTTCCAGCGGCGCCAGCTTCAGCAGCTCCTCGATGGGAAAGGCGCGGGGCTTCTTGACCATTCCTTCCACGCTCACCGACCAGGGGCGCGGATGCAATGAGCCGGCATTGCGCGCGGGGTCGGATTTGTCGGTGCCGAATTCGTAAAAATTATTGTAGTGGGTGATGTCCTGGAAAGAATTGGGCGGCTCTTTCGTCGAAAGCGGGCTTTTGATGACGCCGAATAATTTGTCGCCGCCGCCTCCCGCCGCGGCCGATGAAGCGGGCGGCGCCGCCGAGGCGGTCTGCCCCGGCGCACAGCCCGCCGCCGCCAGCAGCGCGAAAGCGCCGGTTGAGGCCAGGAAGTCGCGCCGACTTTGGTTAAAGGCGCGGTAATCCTTTTCGGCGGTGATATCAGAGTGCTTCAGATCGGCGGCTTTGCGGATGAGCATGGTGAGTCTCCTGGAGAGTGAAAGTATGGCAACCGCGGTGGGTGGGGATTTATTGCCAGCACCCGTTTCAAAATCAATGAAATGATTCCCAAGCCGATTGTAGGGGCGGAGCTAAGCTCCGCCCAAAGGCTCCCGGGACCTCAGGGCTACAGGTAACCCGCGTTGCCGAGAGGTGAAGAACTTCGCTCGCGATTCACTAGAATCTCCCGCCGCAAATAGCACCCCAAGGAATTCATCTGTCGATGTCCACCGCCAATCCCGCTTCCCCCCGCCTGCCACTCCGCCGGGCGTTGCCGATTTTCGGCGCGCTGTTCATTCTCACCGGCTGCGCGGGGCTGCTCGCCGAACAATGCTTTGAAAAATTATTGACGCGACTGGTGGGGGCCTCGACCCCGGCGGCGGCGATCGTGCTGGCGGTCTATTTCCTCGGGTTGACGATCGGCAACGCGCTCTATGGCCGGCGACTCGCCGGGCGCGGTTCGTCTTTGAAAATTTACGCGCTGCTGGAATGGGGTGTGGGGGTGTGGGCGCTGGCGCTTATTGCGCTGGCGGGGCCGCTGGTGCCCGCGCTGGTGCCGCTCTTGCGGCCGGGCCTCGATCATTTCTGGCTGCTGCAGAGCCTGCGGTTTCTCATCGCCTGCCTGTGGATTCTGCCGCCGACGATTTTGATGGGCGCTTCGTTTCCCGCGGTGGTGGATGCGCTGGCGCAGCTGCGCGTGCCGCAGCCCCGACGCGCGGTGAGCCGCTTCTATGCGCTCAATCTGCTGGGCGCCATCGCCGGTGCGCTGCTAGGCCCCTTCCTGACCTTCCCCCGCTGGGGGCTCTACGGCACCCTGGGATTTACGGCGGCGGCGGATGGGATCGCCGGGCTGGGGGCGCTGTGGCTGGCGTCGCGACTGCATCTGCGCGGGCCGGAGAAAAAAATCAGCATGGAGAATTCATCCTTGCCGTCTTCACGGCAGCAGCCGCTGCAAAAATTGCCCGCCGGACTCTCCCTGCTGGCGCTCACCGCGGGCGCCTCGGGTTTTTTATTTTTCGGTTTGGAAGTGGTCTGGACGCATCTCCTCGGCGCCGCCATCGGCAATTCGGTGTATGCCTTCGCGGGGATGCTGGCCTGCGTGCTGGCCGGGCTCGGGCTGGGGGGCGCGTTGATTACGCGGCTGTTGCCCGAGGATCGCCCGCGCTCGCCGGCATTCATCGCGGGATTGCTGGCGCTTTCCGCCGCCGCGCTGGCGCTGCAATTCCTGCGCTGGCCGGTTGCGCCCGGGGAATTCATGCGGCTGGGCGGCGCCATCGACACATTCGCGGGGGGAGAATTTCTGCGCTGGAGAGAGACCGTGCTGTTGCTGCTGCCGCCCGCAACCGCGCTGGGCATGATTTTTCCCGCGCTCTTCCGGTTGGAAAATTTCCCGCTGGCCGCGCGCGCCCGTGCGGTCGCGCTGCTGGGGGGCTGTAACGCCGTGGGCTGCGTGCTGGGTGCGCTGCTCACCGGCTTCGTCCTGATCCCGCAGTTCGGTTCGGAAACCACGCTGCGAGTGCTGGCGCTCACCCTCATCGCGCTGGGATTCGCCCTCGCCCTCGCGCACGCGCGCGGTGCCGTCCGCATTGCGCTGGCCGCCGCGCTCGGTGCGCTGGCTCTCGTCTGGGTGGGATTGCCCCATTGGAATCTCCTGCAACTGACCAGCGGCGGGCCGGTCTATTTTCGTTCCGCCTTCGTCTCTGCGGATTCCACCCTGCGCTTTTTCCATGAGGACACCCGCGGCGGTCTCACCACCGTGGTGGGTAACGCGGGGCTTCCCGTGAGCGAAAGCCCCACGCCCGATATTTATCGCACGCTGCTCACCAACGGGAAATTCCAGGCGAATGACGCGGGGGAGGTGAACGCGCAGACCGGACTCGCGCTGGTGCCGCTTCTGCACGCCTCGCATTTCGATGATGCGCTGGTGATCGGCCTGGGCTCGGGTCACACGGCGTCCGTCGTGCACGAAATGGGCTTCCACCACATTGATATCGCCGAGATCGCGCCCGGCATCGTCGCGGCGGCGGGGCGGGAATTTCCCCATATCAACAGCCGGATTTTGCAGCAGCCGAATGTATCGCTGCATCTCGAGGACGGCCGCAATTGGCTGCTGCTCAGCGAAAAAAAGTACGACATGATCACCATGGAGATTTCGTCGGTCTGGTTCGCCGGCTCCACGAGTCTTTACAGCCGCGAGTTCTACACCCTCGCCCGCGCGCGTCTGAAACCCGGCGGCATTTTGCAGCAGTGGATCCAGATTCACCACATCGGTGAGCGCGAAATCGGCTCGGTGATCGCAACACTGCGCGGAGTCTTCCCGCGGGTTTCCTTCTGGGTGGTGGGCGGCCAGGGCATTCTCATCGCCGGCGACGGGCCGCAGCAATTACAACCGGCTTCGCTTGCCGCCTATTTCCAAAGCAACCCCTGGCGGGCGGCCGACACGGCGGGAAGACGCGAGCGGCTGGGAGAACTCGCAGCAGGGCGGCTGCTGGCGCCTGACGAAGTGGACGCGCTGCTGGTCGCCAAATCATTCCCGCGCAACAGCGACTCCAATCGCTTCCTCGAATACGCCACCCCGCGCTACAACCTCAGCCGCGCGCCGCATGAACAGCAGAATCTGCGCGCACTCGGGCGCTACGCGAAATTTCCGCCGCTGGAAACTGCCGGGCCGGTTTCTCCGGAGATTCGCGCGCTGCTGACGGCAGTCACCCCGGAACTGCAACGCAAGAAATTCGAACTGGATGCGGTGTTGCCGTAGGTCTATGTTGTAGATCGATGCATGCGTCGCCCCTACGACCTCGTCTCAAAGCTCGTGGCCTACTGTATCTTCAAAGAATCTCCCGCCAACTCGCGATCACCGCCGGGTGGGTGATGTAGAAATTCCCATGGTTGTCATCCACGATGGGCGCAGCTTGCGGCGCAGACGCGGACGCCACCAGAATCATTTGCGACGGGAAGGCGCAGTTCGTGGGACCGATGCCAAGGCAGGAATAACCGCATTGTCCGGATTCATCACAGGTGACCTGGCAGATCGGCGCGAATGCGCATTGGTACGCCACCCGATGCACCGTTACCAGAGCGTTGTCGCCCGCCAGCCAGGCGCCCGTGCTGTTGTGCACCGCCGAGGTCATCGGCGCCTGGGTTGTCCACTCCACCGTGAATCCCGGCCCGTCGGGCGTGACATGCACGCCGGAAATCATCGGCGATTGCGCGTGCAGGGTAGCTGGAGAGAGCAGCACGAGCGCCAGCGCGCACAGAAGTCCGCCGGATGGGGCCATGGCGGCATATTACCGGTTACCGTGATTATTTCAATTGCCGCTCTGCGGCGCCCCTAAAATTCCCCCATGTCACTGAATGTCACCCTGCCGGATGGCGCCGTCAAAACGGTTTCGCCGGGCGCCTCTTCGCTTGATGTCGCCGCGCTGATTTCCCCGCGGCTGGCCGACGCGACCCTCGCGGCGCGTGTGGATGGGACGCTGCGCGATGCCAACCTGCCGCTGCCGGGCGATTGCAAACTGGAGCTGATCACCGACCGCTCGGGATCTGACGCCCTCGAGGTGTATCGCCATTCCTCGGCCCACCTGTGCGCCAATGCGGTCAAGGAACTGTTTCCCGACGCGCAGATCGGCATCGGCCCGGTGATCGAGGACGGCTTTTATTATGACTTTCATCGCCAGGCCCCTTTCACGCCGGAAGATTTGCAGCTGATCGAAGCGAAGATGATCGAGATCGCGAACCGCGCCACGCCAGTGCGGCGCATCGAACTGCCCTGGGCGGAGGCGCAGAAAAGATTTGCGGCGGAGAACGAGCCCTTCAAGGCGGAATTGGCGGAGGAAAAGGGAAAATTCGGCCCGGTCTCGATTTACGAGCAGGGCAAGTTCAATGATTTCTGCCTCGGCCCGCATGTCCCCTTTACCTCGCGCATCAAACCGGGCACTTTCAAACTCACCAGCGTCGCCGGGGCTTACTGGAAGGGCGATGAAAGAAATCCGCAGATGCAGCGCATCTACGGCGCGGTTTTCCTCAAAGAAAAAGAACTGAAGGAATTCCTGCGCATGCGCGAAGAGGCGCTCAAGCGCGATCATCGCAAGCTCGGCAAGGAACTCGGCCTCATCATGTTCCATCCCTGGGCGCCGGCCATGCCCTTCTTCACGCCCAAGGGCGCGGTCATTTACAACGCGCTGACCGCATACATGCGCGAATTGTATGAGAAGTATGACTACCGCGAAGTGATCACCCCGCAGGTTTTCGACATGGAGCTGTTCAAAAAGTCGGGCCATTACGACAACTACATCGAGAACATGTTTGTAATGACGGTGGACGAGCGGGAGTTCGGCCTCAAGCCGATGAACTGCCCCTCCCACGCGCTGCTCTTCGCCAATGGACAGCATTCCTACCGCGACCTGCCGCTGCGCCTCGCCGATTTCTGCCGTCTGCACCGCTATGAGCGTAGTGGCGTGACTTCCGGGTTAACCCGCGTTCGTTCGTTTGCCCAGGATGATTCGCACATCTATTGCCGGCCCGATCAGATCGAAAGCGAGGTCACTGCGCTCTTCAAGATGGTGCGCGAGGTGTATGACACCCTCGGCTTCGGCGAGCTGACGGTTTATCTCTCCACCCGGCCGGAAAAATTCATCGGCACGATCGAGTTCTGGAACCAGGCGGAAGCGACACTGGAGTCCTGCCTCAAATCGGCGGCGCTGGCCTTTCAGATCAATCCCGGCGACGGCGCCTTCTATGGCCCGAAAATTGATTTCAATGTGAAGGATGCCATCGGCCGCAATTGGCAGCTCGCCACCATCCAACTCGATTTCGTGCAGGCTGAGCGTTTCGATCTCAGCTACATCACCGAGAACAACGAAAAAGCCCGGCCAGTGGTCATCCACCGCGCCATCCTCGGCTCGATCGAACGCTTCGTCGGTGTCGCCATCGAGCATTTCGCCGGCGCATTCCCGCTGTGGCTGGCGCCCGAGCAGGTGCGGGTGCTGACGATTTCGGAAAAGGCGGAAGACTACGCCCGCGAAGTCATCGCGGAATTGAAAAGCGCGGGGCTGCGAGTGAGTAGCGATCTGACCGGTGAAAAAATCGGCGCCAAGATCCGCGATGCACAGATCGCAAAGATTCCCGTGATGCTGGTGGTCGGTGAAAAGGAAGCCGCCGCGCGCGCCGCCGCCGTGCGCCTGCGCGAAGGCGGCGACATCGGCGCCCGGCCGCTGGCGGCTATTACCGCCGCGCTGGGCGCGGCTTCCCGGGCACGCGCGCTGAAAGTGGAATTGGCGCCTTGATTACAAACAAGAGCTGCCGAATTCTTGGCGGCGGCGGGCCGCCGGTCACCGCCGGTCGTCCGAACTGACCGGGTGCCATGCTTCGTATTGCCTTGGAAGCCTCGGCGCTGCTGCCGCCGCGTACCGGTGTCGCCCGTTATGTCGTGATGCTGGCGCGGCAGTTCGCGCGTGATGAATCGGTCGAGTTGCATCTCCTGATTAACGCCTGGCGGCTGAAGCACTGGCGCGCAACGGCGGCGCTGGGACGGGAATTCGCGGGGCCGCGCGTGCGACTGCACCTGCGGCGGCTGCCCGGCCGCTTCACTCGCCCGCTTGACAGGCGGCTGGGCGGTTGGGGCATCGCGCCGCTGGACGCCGTGCACGGGCCTAATTTCCTGTTGCCGTCCCTGGCCGGCGCGCCTCCCGGCATCATCACCATTCACGATCTTTATTTTCTGGAGAACATGGAATCTTCGGTCACCCACACTTACCGCAGCGAACTTCCCGATTCAGTGGCGCGGTCGCGGGCGATTGTGGTGGTCAGCGATGTTACGGCCGCCGTGGTGCGCCGGTTTTTTCCGGGCAGCGCCGGAAAAGTGACGGTGATCCCGCCGGGCGTCGATGATTCATTCCGCCAGCCGCCGCCCGACAGCGCCCGGCTGCCGCAATTGCCGGAAAAATTTTATCTCTCGGTGGGATCCACGGGACCGCGCAAAAACTTTCCCTGGCTCGCACCCCGCCTTGCGGCGGCGCGAATTCCCTGGGTGATCGTAGGGCCGCCGGGGGAAGATGAAATTCCATTGCGGGCGGCCTGCACTGCACACGGCGTAGATCTGATCCGGCTGCCGGGGGTGGATGACGCGCAGTTGAACGGGCTCTACCGGCGCGCGCTGGCGCTGCTTGCGCCGTCGCATCAGGAAGGCTATTTCTATCCCGCCTACGAAGCCAGTGTATGCGGCCTTCCGGTGGTCGCCAGCGACCTCGAAATATTTCGCACCGCCGCCCGCCGCCATCAGTGGACCCTGGCGGGCGATGCGGAAAGCTGGGGGCGGGCGCTTGCCGCTCCCGGGTCATTGCCGCGCCCGGACGCGGCGGGCATTGCGACGGAATTCGAAGTCGCGGCGTCGCATCTGGCGTTGTACCGTCGGCTCTCCCACGCAGCGGCCGTTAAAATAGCGCGCTAAATCAAATCGAAACCGTGCAAGGAATCCCCATGACCAAATCAGCGCTCATCACCGGCATCACCGGCCAGGACGGCTCGTACCTGGCGGAACTGCTGCTCGCCAAAGGCTACAAGGTCTCCGGCGTCATTCGCCGCACTTCCGGCGACAGCAGCGGCCGCATTGCGCATCTCGAGGATCGGGTCACGCTTTACAGCGCCGATCTACTTGATCAGGCCTCGCTGTATGAGGCCATCGAAAAAGCGCAGCCTGACGAGATCTACAATCTCGCCGCACAGTCCTTCGTCGCCGCGTCGTGGGCGCAACCCGTGTTGACCGGCGAATTCACCGCGCTCGGCGTCACCCGAATTCTTGAAGCGATCCGCCGGATCAACCCGAAAATCCGTTTTTACCAGGCCTCGACCTCGGAGATGTTCGGCAAGGTGCAGGCGGTGCCGCAGGTGGAATCCACGCCCTTTTATCCGCGTTCACCCTACGGCGTCGCCAAGCTGTATGGCCACTGGATCACCATCAACTACCGCGAATCATTCGATCTGTATGCATGCAGCGGCATTCTGTTCAATCACGAGTCGCCGCGCCGCGGCGTGGAATTCGTCACCCGCAAAATCACCCACGGCGTCGCCTGCATCAAGCACGGCCTGATGAGTGAACTGCGGCTGGGTAATCTCGACGCCAAGCGTGACTGGGGTTTTGCCGGCGATTATGTCGAGGGCATGTGGCGGATGCTGCAGCAGGACAAGCCCGATGATTTCGTCTTGGCGACCGGCGAAACCCACACCGTGCGGGAATTCGTCGAGCTGGCTTTCACCCGCGCAGGTCTGGATTGGGAAAAACATGTGGTGATTGACCCCCGTTTCCTGCGCCCCGCCGAAGTGGAACTGCTGCTGGGCAATCCTGCCAAGGCGGAAAAACAGCTGGGCTGGACGCGGCAGGCGACTTTCCAGGGCCTCATCAACATGATGGTGGACGGCGATCTTGAACTGGTCGCGCGCACCCGCCGCAAGTTGATTGACTGAAGCGGCCATGAAACGCCTCGCGCCCCGGTTGCAAGTTGTCGGGCCGCTGCTGAAAGAACTGGTGCGGCGCGAGGTGCGCGGCCGCTATGCCGGTTCAGCCCTCGGATTTTTCTGGTCGGTGATTCATCCGCTTCTGCAGCTCGCGATATACACCCTGGTCTTCGGTGTGGCGTACAAGCAGCGCATGCCGAACGATCCCACGCTCAGCGGCTTTGCGTTGTTTCTGTTTTGCGGCCTGTTGTCCTTCAACGCGCTGGCGGAATCGCTCACCCGAGGGGCTTCTTCGCTGCTGGAAAACGCCAGCATGATCAAGAATCTGCGCTTTCCCGCCAAGGCGCTGCAGCTCGCGCTGGTACTCAATGCCCAGCTCCACCAGGTGCTCGGCCTGATCGTGCTATTTGCGGCGCTCGTCCTGCTGCGCGGCGGGCTTCCGGCCACGGTGCTGTTGTTGCCGCTCTTGTTGCTAGTGGAAGCCCTATTTTTTTTCGGGCTTGCCATGCTGGCGGCCGCGCTGTCGGTGGCCTACCGTGATTTGCTTCAGCTCATGCCGGTATTCACCATGGTCTGGTTCTACGCGACGCCGCTGATCTATCAAGAAAGTATGGTGCCGGCCCGGCTGCACTGGTTGCTGATGATCAATCCGGCCCGTCATTTCGTGACGATCACCCGCGCGCTGGTGCTAGATGGCACTCCGGGCCTGCCCCGGGATTGGGCGCTGGCGACGGCACAATCGGCCCTTATGCTGGCTGTCGGGTTCGCCTGGTTTACACGCCGCCATGCCGAATTCGCGGATGAATTATGAGCCTGCCGTCCTCAGACGCCCTGGCCATTCAGGCTGAAGCCCTCGGCAAGCGCTACCGGCTCCATGCCAGCCCGGGGAACCGCCTGCTCAACGCGGTCAGTTTCGGCCGCGTTGCGCCCCACCGTGATTTCTGGGCGCTGCGCGATTTTTCCTTCGCGGTGGAAAAAGGCGAGGCGGTGGGCGTCATCGGGCAGAATGGCTCGGGGAAATCCACGCTGCTCAAGCTGCTCGCCGGGCTCACCCTGCCCAGCGAAGGCAGCGTCGCGGTGCGCGGCCGCATTGGTTCGCTGATCGAACTGGGCACCGGCTTCAACCCGGAATTCACCGGCCGCGCCAATGCCCGGCTGTCGGCGACGCTGCTGGGCATGAGCCCCGACGAAATCGAGCGGAAATTTCCGGAGATCGAAAAATTCGCGGCCATCGGAGAATTCATCGACCGGCCGGTAAAAACCTATTCGAGCGGCATGCAGGTACGCCTGGCTTTTTCGGTCGCCATCGCGGTGGAGCCCGAAATCATGCTGATAGACGAGGCGCTGGCGGTGGGCGATCTTTTGTTTCAGCAAAAGTGCATGCGGCGGCTGAAAGAACTCCGCACGAACGGCGTCACCCTGGTGATGGTCACCCATGATCTTGCGGCGGTGAAGAATTTCTGCGATCGGGCCTATTTGCTCGACGCGGGCCGCTGCGTCGCCAGCGGTCCCACCGCGCAGGTGGTCGATGAATACAACGCGCTCATCCAGAAACGCGGACTCGAAGGCACCGAGCAGCAGATCGTGTCGGCTTCAGCCGCCGGGAGCGCGCTGCGGCATGGATCTTACGAAGCCGTCATCACCTCGCTCACCCTGCTCGACGGCCGGGGTGAAGCCGCCGCCGCGCTGACTGCGGGCGCCGAGGCGGAATTCATCGTGCGCGTGGCTTTTCTCGAGGCG
Source organism: Thermoanaerobaculia bacterium (assembly GCA_043777195.1). Classification (GTDB taxonomy): domain Bacteria; phylum Acidobacteriota; class UBA4820; order JAYVQF01; family JAYVQF01; genus JAYVQF01. The sequence goes on along the minus strand of JAYVQF010000018.1, from coordinate 2,123 downwards.
GTGGAGGATCCGGTCATCGGCATCCTCATCCGCGACCGGCTGACCAATCCCATCTTCGGCACCAACAGCGGACTTCATCACCTTCGCCCCGGACGATTCAACGCGGGTGAGGCGCTCACGGTTTCGTTCCGCATGAAGCTGGAACTCGGGCCGGGCGAATATTCCGTCACCGCCGCCGCCCATACCGACACCGCAACCTTTGCCACCTGTTTTGACTGGGCGGATGATCTGCTGGCGTTCAAGGTGCTGCCCACCGAACCGGGATTCATGGGGAGCGCAAAGCTGAATCCGGAGATCCTCATCGTCCGCGATGAAGTGGCCGGTGAAACCGCAGAAGCGGCATTTGCGCGGCTTTTCGCCAATGCGCCATCTCAAATCGATGCCTGGGAGGAAGCCTCCGCGCGCCAGCTGGTGGCGGGTTTCAACCCCGTGGAACCTTCCCCCGAGGGCGGATTCCGCTGGTGCGGCGAGCGGGCGGCCTTCGTGCTGTCGCCGCAAGGCCGGGTGCTGGAGATCACGGCGATGGTCATGCCCTCTGCGGAAGGCGAAACCCGCATCACGCTGGCGGCGGGGAGCCAGACGCTCGCGCCGCTGCGGATTCGCGAGGCGGGCTGGCACTCGCTGCGATTCATTCTTCCGGACACCGTGCCGATTGGCTCGCCGTGCCGCTTCGTCCTTGCCATTGCCCCCCCGTTCATTCCCGCCGAACGGGACGGCGGGCCCGATACGCGGCGGTTGGGAATTGCCATCCGCACCATCTCGGGGCCGGCCGGTTCTTAAAAATACCGGCCCGGCTCAACCTCTCCGCCCGCCGCCCAGCGCGCCGAGAGTTCCGCGATAAGCGGCGCAAAAACAGGGGAATTCGCCAGTGGGGAAACGGCCGGCCAAATTTGGCGCGCCGCGCGTGCGAGCATCGGCCGGGCGGTGTCGCGCGCCGCATCTTCGAAGATGCGCAGGTAGGCCGCCACTGCGCGATCCACATGATTCTCGCGCAGGACATGGGCCCGCGCCCGCGCGCCGAGCGCATGGCGCGCGGCGGCGTCATCCAGGAGATTGGCAAGCGTCGATGTCAGCAGTTCCATTTCACTTTCGCCGGGGCGGATCTTGATGACCGTGTCATCGGGAACTTCAGCGGAGGCGCCGTGATCGGTGACCAGCACGGGCAGACCGGCGCCCATGAGGCGGATGAGCGCGGCGGAGGATTCCCCCGCGGTGGGATAGCGCAAATTGACCGCGATATCGGCGGCGGCGAGCAGCGCGTACATTTCTTCTTCGCTCACAAAGCCCCGGCGCACCACGCGGCCGGTCAGTCCCGCCGCCGCGATCTGCCGATCGAGCGATTCCACCAGCTCTGGCGTGGTCTGCCCGGCGATGAGGAGGCGGAAATCGCGCCCCGATGCGCGCAGACGGCCCAGCGCCGCAATGACCCGGTCCAGCCGTTTATGAGGCGCCACGAATCCCAGGCTGAGAATCAGGGGCACCTCATCCGGCAGCTTGAAACGCGAGGGGCGGACGCTGCCACGCGGCAGATAACCCCCCTCGGGCACAAAATTCATGGGCACCTCGTCAACCGGCAAAGGCGACACGCATCGGGCGGCCGCCGCAGCATGCGCGCTGTGCACCACCGCCCGCAGGGCACGGTCGAGTATCACGCCGGTCATCGAGCACTCGAACATGCGGGGGGCGAAGGCCTCCCACGCCGGCGTTCCCGCTTTGGCCAGCATTTCGCGTCCCAGTACATGGCCGGCTTCGCCATGATGCTCGATCAGGGCGGCCAGCAGTCGGCCCGGCTGATTGGTGTTCAGATAATGGCCGGGCAAAAACTGGCTGAAGTTGGTGTCGTGCAGCACCACCAGGCCGCGCCAGCGCTGCATCAACCGCCATATCCATTCGTGGTGCGGATTGTTCCCCATATGGCTGACCAACAAATCCTGAGGGAGGCGGGCATAAAGCGCGGGTAATTGCGCGGCAGGACAGAGGGTCACGGGCCAGTCGGAAAAGTCGCTGTCCGGCGTGAATCCGTCGTAGAGTACCGTCAGGTCAATTTCCCGGCCGAGGCGGGGAATGAGGTCTTCCGCATAGGCGGAAATCCCGGACGGCACCGGCCGCAGCGGCGAGGCCCA
>JAYVQF010000017.1:0-3084 GCA_043777195.1 Thermoanaerobaculia bacterium | reverse complement strand
GCTTACATGCCTTCGGGCATGCGCGCTCCTCGCGCCTCGCCATTCGGGCGACTCGGCAGTCATCTTTGCTACTGTTATTTCGTTGCGGCCCCTAACCTCCACGCAATTCCCTCAAACCCGCCAAAATACCCCCGCTCGCTTACCCGCCTCAGATTCCGAACGCTCTCGCGTCCGGCATCGCTGGTTATTGCCTCGTCAGATTCCGAACGCTCTCGCGTCCGCCCCCATGCGTTTCCCCATCTTCTGGCGCCTTTTCTGGCCCGCCTTTTTGATGCTGGCCATTTTCGTGCTGGCGGGCGATTACGCCGGACGGCGCGCAGTTCGCCAGGCGATACTCGCCGAGGCGGAGGAATCCCTGCTGGTTTCCGCCCGCGGCTGGCAGGCGCGCCTCAGGGGGGGCACCCCGCCTGCGGCGTTGGCGGCGGAGGCGCGCCCGCTCAACGGCGACCGGCTCACCATCATCCGGGCGGATGGCACGGTGCTGGCCGACAGCGAGGCGGATGCGTCCGCCATGGAGAATCACGGCCAGCGCCCGGAAGTGCTGGCCGCGCTGGGAAATTCTGCGGCAAGCGAAAGCGGAACGGCCGGCGTAGCCGCGCATGGGCTCGACACGCGGCGCAGCGTGACCACCGGCGGGGAATATCTCTACCTGGCGCTGGCGCCCGCCGACCGGACTCAACCCCTGATCCGGCTGGCCCGCCACCTGCCCGCCCTCGACGCCCTCGCCCGCGATGCGAACAGCGCGCTTCGGCGCGGACTGATCGTCTCGCTGCTGGCTGCGCTCGGATTGTCGCTGCTGCTGAGCTGGCCGATCACCCGGGCGCTGGCGCAGCTGCGTGGCGCGGCGGACGCCATCGCCACGCGCCAATCGGTGGCGGCTTGGCCGCATGGGGGCGGACGGGAAATTCAGGGGGTCGCCGATGCCATGGCGGCGATGGCGCGGCAGATTCGCGGCGAGATTGATTCGCGGCAGCGACTCGCGGATGAAAGGCGGGCCATCCTCGACGCCATCGGCGAAGCGGTGCTGGGGTTGGATGAAAACAATCGCGTGGTTTACGCCAACCCGGCGGCGGGCGATCTGCACCGCCGGCTCGGATTGTCGGCGCCGGATTCGGCGACTTCCTATGGCAGCGTCTTTTCCCATCCCCATCTCGTGGAACTGCTGCGCCGTCCTCCGGCTGCGGCCACCCTGATCGTCGAGCGGGAGTCCCCGCCCCTCTTCAAATTGGAAGCCTTCACCGCGCCCACGGCCGAAGGCGGGCGGCTGCTGATCCTGCGCGATTTGAGCGAGCCGGAACGATTGCGCCGCGCGAAATCCGACCTCACCGCCAACGCCTCCCACGAACTCAAAACCCCGCTCGCCGCCATTCTCGGCGCGCTGGAAACCCTGGAGGATGAATCTCTGGCGCTCGAACAGCGCCGCAGTTTCCTCGCGCTGGCGCAGCGTCATGCCCTCCGCCTGCGCGATCTGCTCGGCGACCTGCTCACCCTCGCGCGCCTCGAACAGCCGGGCCTGGTGCCGGAATGGTCGCCCCTTGAAACGAAAATTCTGCTGGAGGACGCCGCCGCGGCCGTGCGCCCGCTCGCCGAGGCGGCCGGCGTCGCATTAATCCTCCAGCCCGGGGGCGCGCTGGTGGGCGACCGCCGGCAATTGCATCAGGTGCTGGTGAATTACCTGACCAACGCCATCCGCCATTCCCCGCGCGGGGAGAGCGTGATCGCAGCGGCGGGCTGCGCGGCCAGTGCGGCTTTTATTCGCGTGAGCGATCGCGGCCCTGGCGTGCCCGATGCCATCAAGACACGCGCCTTTGAACGGTTCTTCCGCGGCGACAGCGCCCGCGACCGCGAATCAGGCGGCACCGGCCTCGGCCTGGCCATCGTGAAGCATGTCGCAGAGCTGCACGGCGGCCGCGCCTTCGTCAGGGATCGCGACGGCGGCGGCGCCGAATTCATCCTCGATTGGCCGCAGCCGGGCGAGCCGGAATGAGCGTTTTCTCCCAAGAGCCATTCCTAAACCCCCGCGTTAATTTTTCGGCGGTTCGTGCCGCACCGCAAGATTTTCACGGACGAAGAAATCGGATTTGAACGGAAGGTGGAATTTCACGGAGACCAGATGGATGACCGTGCGGCTTTTGCGCTGGGGATCCACCATCGTGATGTGGCGGGCGACGAGAACGCCGCCCGCGCCTTCTGAGGCGCGGCCAGACTGCCCTGGGGGCGCGCCGGTGACGGTTTCGTAATCCGCATAGGTCACGGTGCGGACATTCCCGTCGGGTTTCTCCAATTTTATTTCCAGGGTGGCGTAATCACTCTGGCGAACCAGCGCCACGGTACGCCGGTATTGCGATTTTTTTTCCTTGCGCGGCATGCCCTCGATCTTCCAGCACACCCCGCCGGCACAGGGCTCTTCCCCCAGCAGCCGGTATTCCGCACCGTCGAGATCCCGCTCCTGCATGTCTTCATAAGTGAAATCGGTGCCGAGAAAGCGTTCGGTCTTGGCCCCGCCCGCGATGCGCCGATCCCGCGCCAGGGCGGGTGTATAGAGCCACTGGTCGTCCTCCTTGCCGGCATTGGCGAAGGTGAGCAGCGTGACCCCCTTGACTTCCGTCGGGGTGAGAAACTGCACCATCGAGCGAGCGCCGCCGCCGTGGCCGAGCCGCCACGACCGCCAGTTTTTTTCGCGTTTCCGTCCGCTCGCATCTTCAACCCGGATGGTGCCCTCGTAATACTGGCTGTCCGCCTTGGTGCGGCGATCGGATTCGTCGAGAATCTGGCGGGCGGTGGGGCTGGCGGAATGGAGAATCCGCGTCGTTAGAAGCAGCAACAGGAGCAGAAGGGATGGACGCATGGGAGAAGTGTAACGCGGATAATTCATAAGAAGTAAATACAACCGGATCGGGTGTAATAAATTCATTATTTTTTACGGATTCCGAAATTTATAAATTGCTAGTGTGGTGCATCAAGCAGATTGCAACTTATAAAAACGAGGGATTTTTTCGCAATGCAAGGAGCGACGCTTCGCGCGAGAGCGCGAAGTCACCATCAGCCATCGGAAGCGAGAAGCGACGCAGCAGTGCGGAAAAA
>JAYVQF010000016.1:0-12189 GCA_043777195.1 Thermoanaerobaculia bacterium | reverse complement strand
ACGCGGGGCGCGGCCGCGCCCAGAAAATCGGCGCCGGAGCTGCTTTTCGAACCGTGATGCGCGACTTTGAGAAGTTCGGTACGGGGAATGCCCGCTTCCACAAGTGAATTTTCCGCGTCCGCTTCGATGTCGCCAGTGAGGAGCAGGCGGAAATCCCGGTTTTCCCACTGAGCGACGAGGGCGCGGTCATTGGGCGAACCGGTGGCGCCGCGTGGCGGCCACAGAATTTTCAGAACCCCGCCCGCGCCATTTTCCGTTCCCAATGAAAGCTGCGCCCCCGCCGCAAGCGAGCGCACCGGAATTCCGCGTGCACGGGCCAGCGCCAGCAGCGGGGCGAAGCCGGGATCGCGGCGGGCGCCGGCGGGCAGCAGCAATTCCGTGCAATGCAGCGCGTTCATCACTGCGGGCAGCCCGCCCGCATGATCGCTGTCCTGGTGGCTGGCCGCGCAGCGGATTCGGAAAATCCCCCGCGCGCGGAGCGCAGCCACCACGGTCGCGCCCGCCGCCGGGCGGCCGCCATCCAGCAAAAGATAATTGCGGCCTTCGGCGAGCAGCAGCGCATCACCCTGCCCTGCGTCGAGCATTTCGAAGACCGGCCGCGCGGGCAGCTTTGCTACGGGAGGCAGCGCTCCGGGAGACAGCGCTCCGGGAGACAGAAAGAACGCCGCCGCCAGCCCCGCAGCGGCCACGCCATAAAAAAACCGGCTGCGGCCGCTCCGCTGGCAAAGGGCCAGCATCAGGATGTAGGCCAGACTCGCCGCCAGCGGCCACGCCCCGGAAGCGACCCGCCAGTCCGGCGCATCCAGCTTCCACAAGCCCGCATTGAGCAGCCGCCAGGAAATATTCGCCACTGCCGTAAAAACCCTGGCCGCCGCGGAAAAGCCGAGAACCCGCAAGGCCGTCGCGAACCACAGCGCAAACAGCAGCGGCTGCGCGCACAGCAGCGTCCAGCCATTGGCCAGAGGCCCCAGCAGGGGAACCGGACCGAGCGCAGCCTGCACCGGCAGCAGCCAGGCGGCTACCCGCAGCGGCATCGTGAAAATCTTCGCCAGGCGCAAGGACTGCGCGCGCCAGCGGCGCGCCATCGCAAGCGCGGGCGTGGACGAAGACGGCCTCAGGATCAGCGCGAGAGAGGCGAGATAGGAGAGTTGAAATCCCATACCGAACAGCGTGGCGGGCGACACCGCGATTTCCGCCATCAGCGCCAGCGCCCAGCCATTCAGCGCCGGCCGTTCGCGGCCGCATAGCCGCGCAATCAGCGTCAGGGCGCCAAAACAGGCGGCGCGGCGAACCGCAACTTCTGCGGGCAGGAGGGCGAAATAAAGCAGCAGAAACGCCAGTTGCGCCAGATCCGCCAGGCGGGGCGGGAAGCCGAGCAGCCGCGCGAGCGCGCCCGCCATCAACACCGCCAGCGCGAATTGCAGGCCCGACACGACGAAAAGATGAAAGGTGGAAAGTCTTTGATGCAAGCCGCGAATGGTCGGCGGAATCGTGCCGCGTTCGCCCAGCAGCATCCCGCGGGCAGCCGCGGCGAGGGTTTCATCCAGCGGCAGCGCGCGGAGTGCGGCGGCCAGTCGGGCACGCAGGAACCCCGGCGCGCTCATGACCGGCGGCGAAACCAGCCGGCCCAGCCGGACGCTCTTGACGCTCAGAATGGGGTTCGGAGCGGGGGACGCAACCCCGAAGTTGCGCAGCGGCTCAGAACTGCGCAGGGTGCCCGTGAGGGCGATGACCGAACCGTCCGCCCAGGTCGGCGCCTCCCCGAATCCCATCACCGTGAGCGGCGCCGCCGGGAAATCCGTTCCGGTTTTCATCGCGCCGGGACGGGCGAGGATGCGCGCGGAAAACCGCCAGCGGCGCGCGTCGCTCTCCACCGGACTGGTCATGCGCAGCGCATATTCCCCCGGTTCGTCATCGCTGAAAACGCCCGGCGGTGCAGCCGGCGCGGCCCGCCATCCGCCGCCGCAAAACACCGCGCAAAGCAGCAACCCCCGGCTTCCTCGCAGGGAGTTGAAGCGGGCCAGCACGCCTAGCAGGAGCGCACAGGCGAACAAGGCGATGGGAATCGGCGCAAGTAACACGCGCGCGAGACCGGCCCCGGCGAGCGCGAACAGCGCGAAAGGCAAGAGCGGCGCCTCTCGGCGCAAACCCCGCGCCAGCAGGGACAGTCGCAGCCGGGCGGCCGCGAACGCTTCGACATAAAAATAAACACCCATCGCGCATCCTTTTCCCAGGGTGCGCGGCTCACTGCCCGGCAATCATAGCAGGCGGCGGCAGGTAAAATCCGCACCGGATGGAGAGGGCTGAATACGAAACAGGGCTCGAATCGCGCGAGGAATCGCGAGATGAATCCCGCGAGCTGATTCCCTGCCAGCATTGCGGCGGGAAATTCGATCCGCTCACGGCGGACTGGTGCGGACGAACGCACGGCGCGCCGACCCTGATGTGTCCGCATTGCGGTCACTGTCTGTGCCGCACCGACGGGGTGACGCAGCGCGCCATCTGGCAGCGGCTGATCGAACGGCTGGTCACGGCGGAAGCCGAACGAGAGGCGCTGGCGCTCACGGCCGTCGAGGAATTGCCCGATCACGGCTATGAAATCACCTGTCCGCAGTGCGACAAGGGCTACGATGCCGCGCTGGCGGCGGAATGCGGCTGTGCGGTCGCCGCGCGCACCCGGCTTTGCCCGCACTGCAGGAAATGTTTTTGCGCCGCGCCGCTGGAGGTGCAGCTGGGTTTCTGGGCGGCCGCGCCGGAGCCCTTGCGCGCACACTGCCTGAATAATCTCGAGGTGGGGGTGCTCAGCCATGCCGCAAACGGCGGCCACTCCGCGCCGGAAGCCATAAGAGAACCCGCCGTGGAACCCGCAGCCCGCCTCGCTTTTCGCAAGGCTGAGGCTGACGAGAACGAACTGGAGCTGGTGGATCTCGCGGCCTTCCTCAATCCCGAACGCCATGAGGTTCGCTGCCGTCGCTGCCAGACGAGTTACGATGCGCTGGTGGCGTCCTGGTGCTATTGCCTGGGTGCCGAACGCAGCCTGCTCTGTCCGGACTGTCTGCGCTGCTTCTGCAAAGAAAGCAAGGAATACCGTCAGGAGTTCTGGTCGCAGGCGCCCGGTTCGCTGCGCGCCAAGCGGGTGGCCGATCTGCGCCAGCCCTTTCTTCCCCCCAAGACTCCACCCCCTGGCGAATTGCCGCACCCCACGGTGCTGGTCGCCACCAGCGATCTTTACCAATTGCGCATCGCCGGCCGGGCGTTGGGGCTGCTCGGCTGCGGGGTTCTCTATGCGCGCGATGGGTTGCAGGCGCACACCCTGGTGAAATCCCACCGCCCGGAACTGCTGCTGGCCGACGCCATCCTGCCGCGCCTCAACGGCCGCGAACTGTCCCGCCGCATCAAAGCCGATCCCTTCGCGTCCCACACCCGGATCGCCATCACCACCGCGCTTTACACCCAGCCCAGCCATCGCGACGAGGCCTTCAAGATTTACAAAGTAGACGCCTATCTCATCCAGCCGGTGGACATCCACCAACTGCGCGATGCGCTCGATAAATTATTGCCGGCGCAAGGGTAGTAAGGGGCCGCAACGAAACAACAGTAGCAGTCTGCCTGCCGATTCATCCCGACTGGCTTCGTTGCTCGTCGCTTACATGCCTTCGGGCATGCGCGCTCCTCGCGCCTCGCCATTCGGGCGACTCGGCAGTCATCTTTGTTCATTTAATTTCTTTACGACCCCTTAAGTTTTTTTCCGCAGCGCAAGCCGCGCGGCGCGGCGCCGGGTGGCTTCGCGGGCGCGGCGGCGGTCTTCGGCGCTTTCGGATTTGAGCGGCGGCACGGGTGCGGGTTTACCCGCCTCGTCAATCGCGGCGAAGGTGAGGTAGGCGCTGACCACATGGCGGGTCTCGCCGGTGTCGGGATTTTCCGACCAGACCTTGACCCCGATCTCCAGCGAATGCTGGAAGGCGGCATTGGCCTGGCTGCGCAGAATCATGATGTGCCCCTGCTTGACCGGGGCGAGAAAGTTGAGGTGATCCACCGAAGCGGTGACGAGATTGCGGCGGCAATGGCGGGTCGCGGCGATGGCGCCGCAGATGTCGAGCAGCTCCATCACCCGGCCGCCGAAAACCGCGCCATATTTGTTGGTGTCGCGCGGCATCACCAGCTCGGTCATCTCGACGCGGGTGGCGGCGACGGTGCCGGGGCGGGCCGCGAGGGATTCGGGAAGCACGGGAAATTTTTTCATCGGGTGAATTATGAGGCGGACGGCCCGCAGCCGCCCCGGCCGGCCCTCCTATTCATGTTAATCTAGCGCGCATGGCCCGGCCGCGCAAACGAGAAGGTCGTCATCCCATTTCCGCGGTGGCGAAACGCTTCAAAATCCATCCGCAAACGCTGCGGCTTTATGAGCGCGAAGGGCTGCTGCGCCCGGCGCGCACCGAGGGGCGCACCCGCCTCTACGATGAAAGCGATCTGGAACGGCTGGAATTTATTCTGCGCATGACCCGCGACATGGGGGTCAACCTCGCCGGGGTTCAAGTCGCCCTGCACTATCGCGAGAGGATTTTGCAGCTTGAAACCACCTTCACCGAGATGTTGAAATATCTCGCCGCGAAAGTTCCCCCCGGCGGGGCGCAAACTCCCGGCCTGGTGCGCTGGAGGCCGCCGGTTAAACGCGTCCGTTCGGGAGGCGCATAATATTCAGGGCAACGCCATGCAAGAATCCATTCACTCACCGGATCTATCTCGGGCCGTGGCCGGCGCCGGGGCTATCTTGCAGGTTAGCAGGAAAACGCGCTGATGTGCCCCTCTGCTTCCTCCTCAGACCGCGAACCGGCGCTGCGACAGTATCTCAAGGATCTCGCCGCCATTCCGCCGCTGCAGCCGGGGGAAGAGGCGCAGATCTCGGCGCGCATTCGGGCGGGTGACAAATCGGCACGCACCCGGTTGATCGAGGCCAACCTGCGCTTCGTGGTTTCCTTCGCAAAAAAATACCGCAACTTCGGATTGCCCTTCCAGGATCTGATCAACGCCGGCAATGTGGGCATGATCGAGGCGGCCAAGCGTTTCGATCCCGACAACGGCGCCAAGTTCATCACCTATGCGGTGTGGTGGATCAAGCAGTCCATCCTGCAAACTCTTTCAGGACATAACGCGGTGTTTCATCTGCCGCAGAAACAGGCCAACCTGCAATTGAAGCTGGCGCGCACCACCCGCCATCTGCAGAACGCCCTCGAGCACAACCCGTCATCCGCCGAACTCGCGCGCGAGATGAACATGAGCGAGCCCGAGGTGGACGAGCTTCTGAAAAGCCGCGGGGAAGAAGTGCCGATAGACGGGCTGGAAGATGGCGAGCGGGATTTTCAACTGATCGACCGGCTGGCGCAGCACACCCTGCCCGCCGCCGACCAGCACGCCATCGAGGCGTCATTCCGCCATTCGGTGCATGAATTGCTGCATGAGCTGGACGAAAAGGAACGCACCATCGTCACCCTTCGCTTCGGCCTGATCGGCGACGAACCGCTCACCCTGAAGGAGATTGGCGAAAAACTCGGGCTCAGCCGCGAGCGCATCCGCCAAGTGGAGGTGCAGGCGCTGGGCAAACTCCGCCGCAATCTCGGCGCTAGAAGACTGCTGGGGCATTTGAATTGAGCGGGGAAATCTGTTGCCCGAATGATTCACCGCTAAGGCAAAGCAGGAAAGAATTAACCGCCAAGAACGCCAAGTTCGCCAAATGAAGACACGCCTCTGTAAATGTTCTCACCTTGGCGGCTTGGCGCTCTTGGCGGTAAAAATCTGGTCTTAGTATCGTGGGCGGCTGCATCCGGTAAAATTTCGCGGCGTAATTAATTCACCCATCACCGGAGCCACCCAGATGAAAACCCCCGTTCGCGTCGCAGTCACCGGCGCCGCCGGCCAGATCGGTTACAGCCTGCTCTTTCGCATCGCGAGCGGCGAAATGCTCGGGCCCGACCAGCCGGTCATCCTGCAGATGCTTGAAATTGCCGACGAAAAGGCGCAGAAGGCTTTGCAGGGCGTCATGATGGAACTCGACGACTGCGCCTTTCCCCTGCTGGCGGGAATGATTCCGGCGAGCGATCCGCGGGTTGCATTCAAGGATGCCGATATCGCGCTGCTTGTCGGCGCGCGGCCGCGCGGACCGGGGATGGAGCGCAAGGACCTCCTGGAAGCCAACGGCAAAATTTTCGCGCCGCAAGGGCAAGCCCTCAATAAAGTGGCCTCGCGAAAAGTGAAAGTGCTGGTCGTGGGCAACCCCGCCAACACCAACGCCCTCATCGCCATGAAGAACGCGCCCGATCTCAGCCCCTCGCAATTCACCGCGATGGTTCGCCTGGACCACAACCGCGCGCTGGGGCAGCTCGCCGTGAAAACCGGGAAACCGGTCACCGCGCTCAAAAAAATCACCATCTGGGGTAATCATTCCTCGACCCAGTATCCCGATGTTTTTCACCTGGAAGCGGGCGGGGAAAAATTATGGCCGGTCATCAATGACCCAGAGTGGCTGGAAAAAACCTTCATCCCCGCCGTGCAGCAGCGCGGCGCCGCAATCATTACCGCGCGCGGCTTGTCTTCAGCCGCCTCCGCCGCCAATGCCGCCATCTGCCATGTGCGCGACTGGGTGAATGGCACCCCGGCGGGCGACTGGGTCTCGATGGGCGTGCCCTCCGACGGCAGCTACGGGATTCCCGAAGGCGTGATTTACGGTTATCCCTGCACCTGCGCGAATGGCGAATACAAAATTGTGCAGGGGCTCGAGATCAACGCCTTCTCCCGCGCACGCATGGACGCCTCCAACACGGAACTCTGCGAGGAGCGCGACGGCGTCAAGCATCTTTTTGCATAAGCCGGTCGCATTCAACGCGTTTCCTTCAATTTGACACAGGGGGCGCGAGCTCAGGCGAAGCGGCTGGTTTTTTTATCTTCACCGGAAAAAGCAGGCTGAGCGCGAGCAGTGCGGCCCCGGTACAGATGAAACTGTCAGCCAGATTAAAGGTGTACCAGTGGCGCTCCACCGGTCCCTGGCGATAATACGCATCGATGAAGTCCACCACATGGCCGAGGCGCAGCCGGTCGATCAGGTTGCCGATTGCGCCGCCCAGGATGAGGGTGTAAGCCCAGCGCTCCACGCGATTCTGCGTGGTCAGCAGCAGCCAGCCGATGAGCGGCACCAGCAATATCGGCAACGCCAGCACGAACAGCGGCCGTAGCGGCCCGCCGCTGGCCAGGCCAAAGACCACCCCGCGATTGCGCACCAGCACCAGCTGCAACCAGCCGTGAATCAGCGGCAGCGAATCCAGCATGGACAGATGGCGCACAACCCACAGCTTACTCGCCTGATCCACAATGACCAGCAAAGCCACGCCCAGCGCGTCAATCCATCGTTTTGTAAAGTGTGACATGTGTATATTTTTTACCACCAAGGACACCAAGATCACCAAGAAGAAATCAGAAAAACCTGAACGAAATTAGCCGCAGCATACCCGAACCGTTACAAATCAATCTAAATATTTAGTTCTTCTTGGTGTCCTTCGTGTCCTTGGTGGTTAACTCTTCCCGAGCTGCCATTTCATTTCCGTGAGGAATCCGGCGCAGCGAGCGCAGACGCCGGGGAAGTTGGCCGCGCTGCCGACATCCGCAGTGCGCCACCAGCAGCGCGCGCATTTTTTGTGTGACGGATGACAGGGGGCTTCGTCGGCGGGAACCACCCAGACGCGCAGGGCCGCGTCGCTGAAGGCGGGATCGCGGCCGTCGAGCGGGTGACGATGGAGTTCGGAGACCCCGAAATAAAAAGCCGCGTCATCGCCAAAAAAATCGAGCAGCGGCGCCAGCGTCGGTTCGAGGGTTTCCACGAATAGCACCGCTTCCAAAGAGTCGCCGATGGCGCCGGCGCCACGGGCCCCCTCCAGCGCCTTGAGGAGCTTGTCGCGCAATAGCAAATATTCCGCGCCGCGGGTTTCCACTGCGGGATCGGAATGGATCGCGGCGAGGAAATCATCCGGCCGCACGCCGCGTCCCCCTGCGAGATTCAGCGCCGCGTCGAATTCATCGAGATGAACGGACGCGAATTTTCCGGCGAATTCCGGCAGCAGCGCGTAAGCCTCTTCCGCAGTGAAGGGGAGCAGGGGTGCGAGCGCCTTGATGAGCGCGCGCAGAGTGATGAATATAGCGCTCTGCGCCGAACGTCGGCGGGGATGATTGGCGGGCAGGATGTAGAGGGTGTCCTTGTGCAGCGAGAGATAAAAATTGGAGAGGGTGAGGACGGTGAATTCGTTCAGTTTGCGGTAAAGCGCATGGAACTGGTAGCGCGCGTAATCCCCCGCAACTTCCATGAACAATGTCTTGGCCTGTTGCAGCAGCAGTTGATCGGGAAAGGCCAAAGCGCCGCTCTTCACGAGGTCGGTTGCCGGATTGAAATCAGAGAGCGCGCCCAACATGAACTTGATGGTGTTGCGGAACTTGCGGTAGCCCTCGGCGTGCTGGGTGAGCATCGGCTGCGAAATGCGGATGTCGCTGCCGTAATCGGACGCCGCGACCCACAGCCGCAGCACTTCAGCGCCATATTTGTTGTTGATCTCGTCGGGATCGATGCCGTTGCCCATGGATTTCGACATCGGCCGTCCCTGGCCATCCAGGGTGAACCCGTGCGTCAGCACCTGGCGGAATGGGGGTTTTTCATCAAGCGCCACGCCGATGAGCAGCGAAGTATGGAACCAACCGCGATGCTGGTCGGAACCTTCCAGATACAAATCGGCCCAAGGTTCGTTTGCCGCTGGCCGGGGCAGGGTCAGCCGGTGCGAGGCGCCGGAATCGAACCAGACATCGAGGATGTCGGTTTCCTTTCGGAAGGTCGCGCCGCCGCATTTTTCGCACTTCGCGCCGGCGGGCAAATAATATTCGGGTGGCAGTTCGTACCAGCCGTCGCAGCCTTCTTTCTCGAACAGCCCGGCGATTTTCTCGAAGGATTCTGGGGTGGCATACACCGCTTCGCACTTTTCGTCCATACAATAAAAAACCGCGATGGGTACGCCCCACAAACGCTGCCGAGAAACGCACCAGTCGGGGCGCGCGGCGATCATGTTGCGAATGCGCTCGAAGCCCCACGCCGGCACCCAGCCGCCCGTGATATTGAGCTGGTCAATGGCTTCCAGCGCCAGTCCGCGCAGCGAGGCATCCCCCTTTAGCAGCGCCTTCTTGTCCATACTGATGAACCATTGCGGGGTGGCGCGGAAAAACAATTTGTTATGGCAGCGCCAGCAGCAGGGATAGCTGTGATCGAGACGACCTTCGAGCAGGAGCAGTCCCGCCTTTTTCAGAATTTCGATGACAATCGGATTGGCGTCCCAGATGGAAAGGCCGACGACCTCATCGGGCACCGTGGGAAATAATTTCTGCAGCCGTCCATGTTCATCCACCGGGCAGGCGATTTCCAGATTGTATTTGACGCCGGTGTAATAGTCATCAATGCCATGGCCGGGCGCGGTGTGGACGAGGCCGGTGCCGGTATCCATCTCGACATAATCGGCGGCCACGAAGGGGTATTCGAGATTCGCGATTCGTGCTTCAAGGGGCCGCGGTTCAAGTGGCGTAGCAGGCGCCAGGGGATGGAGATATTTCCAGGATTGCAACTGCTGCCAGGTGATTCCGCTGGCAATCACCCGCTCGCCATTGGGCCAGCCGAAAAGCTGCGCCAGCGCCTCTTCCAGTTTTTTTGCCACCAGATATTTGCGCTCGCCGCCCAGCGGCTTGACCACGATGTATTCTTCTTCCGGATGAACCGCGATGGCGCGGTTGGCCGGCAGCGTCCACGGCGTGGTCGTCCAGATCACCGCATACAGCGGGCCATCCTTCAGGAGCGCGGAATGGGCGTCATCAGTGACGGTGACCTGGAAGCCGACATAGACCGACGGATCCACTTTCTGTTCGTATTCAATTTCCGCCTCGGCCAGCGCGGTGTGACAGGAGCCGCACCAGTGCACACTCTTGAGGGCTTTGTAGGCCAGGCCTTTTTTATACATTTCACCGAATACCCGCACCTCGCCCGCTTCGTAATAATTCCCGAGCGTGCGGTAATAACCGGGGCCGGCCACGGTTTCCTGCGGCGCGCCGAACTCCCCCATCACCCCGAGACGGAGAATCCCCGCCTTCTGCGCTTCGATCACCTTGAGCGCATGCGCGCGGCTGGCTTCGCGAATCTCCCGCGCCGACATGGCTTTCAGCTTGCCCCGCCCCACCGCCTTCTCCACCCACTGCTCGATGGGCAGTCCGTGGCAGTCCCAGCCGGGGCGGAAGGGGGCGTCGTAGCCCAGCATGGTGCGCGACTTCACCACGAAATCCTTGAGCGAATGATTGAGTGCGTGGCCGAGATGCAGATCGGAATTCGCGTAGGGCGGGCCGTCATGCAGCACAAACTTCGGCGCGCCTTTTCGGGCCGCCCGGATTTTTCCGTAGAGATCCTCCGCCTGCCAGCGCGCAACCCGTTCAGGTTCGCGTTTGGGCAGATCCCCCTTCATGGGGAATTCGGTCTTGGGCAGGAAGACGGAGGATTTGTAATCCAGCGCAGGTTTCGGATCGTCAGTCATGGGGAAATTTTAGCGGGCCGCACGCGGAAGCGTGAGGAATCATCGAATGCGGCGGCCACACTGCGTAAAATCTCGTTGTGCAGATCCGCCGCCCGCTGTTGATGCTTTTGGCTGTGCTCGCGGTCATTGCCGCCTTCAGCCTGTTCAATCACCCGCTGGCGCCTTCGATGGAGCCGCGCTTCGCCGAGGCGGTGCGGGAGATGGCGCAGTCGGGCGAATGGCTGGCGCCCATCAAGAATGGCGTGCCTTATATCGAATACCCGCCCCTTTATTTCTGGCTGGGACTGGTTGGTAGATTGGCGGGACTGCCCGAGCCCGCTGCTGTACGGCTGCCTGCGGCGCTGGCGCTGCTCGCGTGGTTGTGGGCGCTGGCGCGGCTGAGCCGAACCCTGTTGCCCGCCTGGCCGGAGTGGCTGGCGCCTTTGCTGGGCGCGGCGCTGCCGATCGTGCTGGGTAATTTTTTTCTAGCGCAGACCGATGGGCTGCTGGCTCTCGGTGTCATGATTGCGCTGGGTGGCCACGCCGAGGCGCGGCTGGAAAAAATCCCGCCGGGAAAATTTCCATGGCGGCTGTGGCTGGGCGCGGCCTTGGCGGTTGCGGCGAAAGGGCCGGTCGGGCTGGCGATCATCGGCCTCGCAATGGGCGGCGAATTATTACTGGCGGCATTTTCCCCAGAGGGCGGCGGTTGGCGGGCCCTTTGGAAAGATTCAATGCGGCTGCGCCCGTTTTCCGGACTGGCGCTAGTCCTCGGGCTCAACGCCCCGTGGTATCTCGCAACCGGCCTGACTCTCGGCTGGGAATTCTGCCGCGCGGTGCTGGTCTATCAGAATGTCACCCGCTTCACTGTCGGCTTCGATCATCTGCAACCGGCCTGGTATTACTTAAAAACCATCTGGGGCGATTTCTTTCCGCTCAGCCTGATCTTGCCCTTCGCGCTGCTCCCGCTTTGGCGGCAGCGCGGCGAGCTGCCCGCGCGGCTGGCTTTGAGCTGGACGATCCTGCCGATTTTGTTTTTCACGCTGTCCCAGTCCAAGCAGGGGAAATATTTGCTGCCCCTCGCGCCGGGAATCATTTTCGCGGCGCTCCTGGCGCTGGCCGGGTGGCGCGCCGATGGCGTAGCGCGAGCGCGGGTGCAACGCGGGCTGGCGGGCTGGAGCATCGCCGTGCTGGCGCTCTTCGTAGTTGGCCTGATTTTCGTGCTGCCTTTTTACAAACATAAAATCGGCGATTCACAATCTTACGAAAAAATTCGTGCGGAAATTCAGGCGCGGCCAGGAAGAGTGTTCACCTACCGCTGGCCGCGCGCCGCGATGCTCTACGAACTCGGCCACCCGCTCCCCTGGCTGCGCGAACCACGCGCGCTCTATGGCGCGCTGGCGAATGGCGACATGAAGCCGGGCGATTATCTGCTGCTCGACAGCAAACATCTGCCCCCGCCCGCTGGGCCGGGAGATGCGCCCGCCCTCGTTCCCGCGCCCGCACCGCCTTTTTTTATTCCAGTTCTTGACCTTCGGGCAAAACCCGGCAAGCCGGGATTGCTGCTTTTCCGTGTCGCTCCGGAAGCCCCCTTGCAAACCCCGCCCGCCACCGC
>JAYVQF010000015.1:0-3118 GCA_043777195.1 Thermoanaerobaculia bacterium | reverse complement strand
TCGGCACCCTCACCCCTCTCTCCTTCGCCACCTGCTCCGCCTCTTCATACCCGGCATCGACATGGCGGATGACGCCCATGCCGGGGTCGGAGGTGAGCACCCGCTTGAGTCGCTTCGCTGCAGCCTCGGTGCCGTCGGCGACGATGACTTGTCCCGCATGCAATGAATAGCCGATGCCGACACCGCCGCCGTTGTGAACGGAGACCCAGCTGGCGCCGTTGACCGCGTTGATGAGGGCGTTGAGGATGGGCCAGTCGGCGACCGCGTCGGAGCCGTCCTTCATTGCTTCGGTCTCGCGGTTGGGGGAGGCGACCGAGCCGCAGTCGAGATGATCGCGGCCGATGACGATGGGCGCTTTCACTTTTCCGGTGCGTACCAAATCATTGAACAAAAGCCCCGCCTTGTCCCGCTCGCCGTAGCCGAGCCAGCAGATGCGCGCGGGCAATCCCTGGAATGCCACCCGTTCACGCGCCATCTTGAGCCAGCGATGCAGGCCCGCATGATGGGGAAATAATTCCATGAGCGCGGCGTCGGTGGTGTAAATATCTTCGGGATCACCTGAGAGCGCGACCCAGCGGAAGGGGCCGCGACCCTCGCAGAATTGCGGGCGGATATAGGCGGGCACGAAGCCGGGAAAGGCGAAGGCTTCTGCGAACCCCATTTTCAACGCCTGCCCGCGCAAATTGTTGCCATAGTCAAAGGTCACCGCGCCGCGCTTCATGAGCTCGACCATCGTCTCGCAGTGGATGAGCATCGAGTTCATGGACCAGCGGATGTATTTCTCCGGGTCGCTCTTGCGCAGCGCGAGGGCGTCGGCGAACGCCATCCCGTGAGGAATATAGCCGTTCAGCTCGTCGTGCGCGGAAGTCTGGTCGGTGAGGGTGTCGGGGATGACATTGCGCTTCAGTAATTCCGGCAAAACTTCCGCGGCGTTGCCCAAGAGGCCGATGGAAAGCGCTTCGCCCTTTTCCTGCGCCACGCGCGCCCAGGCGAGGGCTTCCTCCAATGATCTCGTCCATTGATCGAGAAATCGCGTTTCAATTCTTTTCAGGATGCGCGACTCGTCCACCTCGATCACCAGCGCGACACCTTCATTCATGGTGATGGCGAGCGGCTGCGCGCCGCCCATGCCGCCGAGGCCGGCGGTGACATTCAATTTCCCTTTCAACGAGCCGCCGAATTTCTGCCGCGCCAGTTCGCCGTAGGTTTCGTAGGTGCCCTGCAAAATCCCCTGCGTACCGATGTAAATCCAGGAACCGGCCGTCATCTGCCCATACATCATCAGTCCCTTGGCGTCGAGCTCGCGGAAATGTTCCCAGGTTGACCAGTGACCGACGAGGTTGGAATTGGCGATAAGCACCCGCGGCGCGTCGGCGTGGCTCTTGAAAATTCCCACCGGTTTACCGGATTGAACCAGTAGGGTTTCGTCCTCTTCCAGATTTTTCAGCGAGCGCACGATGGCGTCAAAACATTCCCAATTGCGCGCCGCCTTGCCGATGCCGCCATACACCACCAGATCCTCCGGCCGCTCGGCGACTTCGGGATCGAGGTTATTCATGAGCATGCGCAGCGCGGCTTCCGTCACCCACGACTTGCAGGATTTTTCAGTGCCGCGCGGGGCGCGGATGGTGCGAGCTGAAGACGAGGACATGGACATGGCGGGGATTTCCTTCGACGATGGATGACGGTAATTTTACCCAGTATCTGCTAACTTTCCGCCCCATGTCCATTCCACTCAAAACCCTTGCGCCCACCCATCAGATGGGAATGATTCTAACCGA
This sequence comes from Thermoanaerobaculia bacterium, assembly GCA_043777195.1. Classification (GTDB taxonomy): domain Bacteria; phylum Acidobacteriota; class UBA4820; order JAYVQF01; family JAYVQF01; genus JAYVQF01. The sequence goes on along the minus strand of JAYVQF010000015.1, from coordinate 1,337 downwards.
CTGCTTTTTTGAGGTGCCCTTGGATCATGCGCGCCCTGCGGAAGAAAAAATTGCACTTTACGGGCGCGCGGTGCGCGATGATGCGCCGGCTTCCGCAAGCAAACCCTGGCTGGTGTTCTTGCAGGGCGGCCCCGGCTTTGCGGCACCGCGGCCCTTGAGCCATTCGGGTTGGCTGAAGCGGGCACTGCGAGATTATCAGGTGCTGCTCCTCGACACTCGTGGCAACGGTCGCTCCACTCCGGTGCTGCGACAGACGCTGATGGCATTGGCGGACGACCGCACGCGTGCCAATTACCTGAAGCATTTCCGCGCCGACGCCATTGTCAAAGATTGCGAATTGATCCGAGCGCAAATCACGGGCGGCTCGTCCTGGAGTCTGCTGGGGCAGAGTTATGGCGGCTTCTGCGCGGTGTCGTATCTGTCGTTTCATCCCGAAGGCTTGCGCGAGGTTTACATCACGGGCGGGCTGCCCCCTCTGACCGGCACGGCGGATGATTATTACCGCGCGACCTATCCGCTGCAGGCGGCGCGCAACCGGCGCTGGCTGGAGCGCTGGCCGGAGGATGCGGCACTGGCGACCCAAGTCATGGAATTTTTGCGCGCGAAAAATGTCCCATTGCCCGGCGGCGGCCGGCTCACCGTCGAGCGCTTCCAGACTGCGGGATTGCAACTCGGCTTCAGCGACGGGGCCGAAACGATTCATTACCTCTTGGAGAAGGCCTTCGTTGATGGCGCGCAGGGCTCCGAACTTTCCTATCCCTTCCTGCGCGCCTGCGAAAACCTTGAGGGGTTCCAGACCCATCCGATTTATGCGCTGCTGCATGAACAGTGCTATACCCAGCAGTCCGCCTCGCGCTGGGCGGCGCACCGCGTGCGCGCCGATTTTCCGGCATTTAATTTCTCCCCGCAGCAGCCGCCGTATCTCACCGGCGAAATGATTTATCCGTGGCTGTTCGAGCAATTGCCCGAGCTGATCCCGCTGCGCGGAACGGCGGAGTTGATCGCGAGCGACGCGGATTGGCCGCTGCTCTATGACGCCGCCGCCCTCGCCCGCAATACCGTCCCCGCCGCCGCCGCAATCTATGTCAACGATCCCTATGTCCCGCGCTGTTTTTCCGAACCGACTGCCGCGGCGATTCAGGGATTGAAACCCTGGATCACCAATGAACACGAACACGATGGGCTGCGTCAGGAAGGGGAAAAGATTCTCGGGCGGCTTATTGATCTGGTGAACAACCGGGCGTAAGTTTGACGCCTATAGGAATTAACCCGACAATTCACAAATAGCGTGTAGGGGCGGAGCTAAGCTCCGCCCTGAGGATCCCGGGAGCCTTCGG
>JAYVQF010000014.1:0-3120 GCA_043777195.1 Thermoanaerobaculia bacterium | reverse complement strand
TATTTCTACCGACCGCCCCAGCAATTTACCCGGAGGGCTTCGCCACTTGGATTGATCCCGGCGAAATCGCCGAGGTCCTCGAGGGGGCGATCCGCCCTGGTCATTTTCGCGGCATCGCCACGGTCGTCCTGAAATTATTCCAGCTCGTGCAACCCGACGCGGCGGTTTTCGGACAAAAGGATGCGCAGCAAGTCGCGGTGCTCAAACAGATGACCCGTGACTTGAATCTTCCCGTGGAACTCTTCATCGGCCCCACCCGCCGGGAGGACGACGGACTGGCGATGTCCTCGCGCAATGTCTATCTCTCCCCCGAGGAACGGCTGCAAGCGGCCGGACTTTCCGCCGCGCTGCGCACCGCCGTGCAGATGATAAAACTCGGCCAGCGCTCAGCCGACGCGGTGCGCGCGCGCATGGAGGCGGTCGTTCGCGAACGCCCCCTTGCCCGCCTCGATTACGCCGAAGCCGTCGATGCGGCGTCATTCAAACCCCTCGACAAATTACAAGGCAATGCCCTGCTCATTATCGCCGTCCGCTTTGGCGCCACCCGTCTCATTGACAATGAACCGATCTTGATAGCTTGACCCTCCACTCTCTACATTTTTACCCTGAAGGATTCCCAACATGCGTGTCATCTTATTGAAATCCAAAATTCACCGCTGCACCGTGACGGAAGCGAGACCCGATTACGAGGGCTCGCTCTCCATTGATGCGAAGATCATGCGGCAGGCCCACATCCTGCCCTATGAACAGTTGCAGATCTACGATGTCACCAACGGCAACCGCATCACCACCTACGCCATCGAGGGCGCCCCCGGCGAATTCGGCGTGAACGGCGCCGCCGCCCATCGAATCCACAAGGGCGACATCATCATCGTCTGCACCTACGCCCCGATGGAAATAGAGGAGGCAAAAAAACACGAACCCACCGTGGTGCTGGTCGGCCCGAAGAACAAGGTGAAATCAGTGCACAGCGGAATTCTCGGCGGAATTTTCACCACCGATCCGCCGAAAAAGAGCAAGAAGAAGATTTAACCGCTAAAACGCGAAATGACGCGAATTACGCAGATACAGAAATCGCGCATGCAATGAATCATGCAGCTTTAATCGAGTGTATTTCACACCAGCGCCCCTTCCCCTGTCAGCGTCATCCGATCATGCAGTTCCGCGACCAAGCGCGTCGATTCCAGCGGGCGGCCGTTGCCGAAATCCGCGATGAAGGCGCAGACCGAGCGGTTATTGCAGGCCTGTTCGTAGCGCCCCAGCCACTGCGCGAATACGGCCTGCGTCGCCGGGTCGTTGCGCGGATGGCTACCGGGGCTGGCCGCACAGTTCACCCGTTTCGGCTTGGGCGTCAGCCGGGCGCGGAATGATTTTTGGATGCGGCAAAGCTTCTGATACTGCGGGTCGGTGCCGAGTGCGGTGAAGAGACGGTCGGTTTCTTCGCCTCCGGGATCCATCAGCCGGTCCATACGCAGCAGGCGCAGGCCGCGGGCGGTGCGGTAAGCGCGCAGCAGCGCATCGTTGTTTTCCGCCCAGTTGCGGACGTTTTCCAGCGCGGCGGCGGCGGGGTCTGGCGCGGCGGCGGGTTTGCCGAACAGCCGCTTCAGGAAATTTCCAGCCTTGCCGCGCGGGGCCGGCAGGTCGATGTCCACGAAAGCGGCCTTGTCGGTATTGAGCACCTGCACGCCGGCGCGGTTGCGGGTGATCAGAAGTCTCACATCCGCAGCCGGCGGCGCAGCGAGAATTTCCTCCTTGACCGGCGTATTCGGATAGTAATCCCAATCGCCGCCCGGCATGTCATCGTCCCGTTGCGCCTTCGCCAGCCGCTCGCGGGCGAGTCGTTCCGCCGCTTCGGGGCTTTCGTCCGACCAGCCCAAACAGGTCAGTTTGTCCCGTTGCAGGCGAGCCCAGTATTTCGGCACATACATGGCGGGAGTATAGAACGATCTCAGAATAATAAACGCAGCATGTGGCGTTCTTTGCCTCTCCCTTTCATATCTGCTTTAAAGGGAGAGGTCGGCGCGCAGAGCCGCGTGAGGGTTTGTTCGTCAGCGACACAACACTTGATCTGCTCAACCGGTCCGAATTTGACCTCAAGTGGTTTCATAATTATTCCACCGCTACCCAGACGCCCGGCTCGTGCTGCGCCGCGATGGTGTGATGCGGCGCGAAGCCACCGGCGGCGAGACAGGTGCGGGCGCTGGCGAGGGCGAGCGGCGAGCGGTTGGTTTTTTCGCTGAGATGCACCAGCCAGAGATGCTGAAGCTCCGGGTGCAACAGTTCATTCAGCCCCGCCTCGGCCTGGTCGTTGGAGAGATGGCCGTAATGGCCGGCGATGCGCGCCTTGATCGGTTCGGGATAGCCGGTGAAATTCGCGAGCAGTTCGGCGTCGTGGTTGAATTCCCAGGCCAGCAGCGTCACTCCTGCGAGATGATCGAGCACCGGCCGGGCGGGATAACCCAGATCACTGGCATAGGCGAATGAGGCGCCTTCGACCGAAAATTTCAGGGCGAAGGTTTCCTCGGCATCGTGGGGCACCACAGCGGGCAGAACCGTGAAGGGGCCGATCTCCACGGTTTCGCCGCCTCGCAATCGGTTGGGCGCGGCCAGGCCCGGCTCTTTTTTCAATGCGCCGTTGAAGGCGCTTTGCGAGCACCAGTAGGGAATTCTCCGCTTGCGCAGAAGCGGACCGCCGCCCGAGATATGGTCATTATGGTGATGCGTGAAGATCACCGCGTCAATGTCATCCAGCGACAAGCCCAGGGTGAACAACCTGGCGCTGAGTTCGCGAAGCGACAGCCCCTGATCCATGAGCAGCCGGAAGCCGTCCGCCTCAATCACCCAGCAATTCCCCTTCGAACCCGAGGCCAGCGGCGCCACGCGCAGTGTCGGCATCAGCAGCCCGCCAGAGGAGAATTACCGCTAAGAGCCTGTCCTAAAACTATGCCATGCCGCGTTGCCGGCGCCGGGGGGCCAGATGCGAGGCGCGAGGCTTGGCGCGATAGAGACAAGTCACCACCAGACATCGTGAGCGACGAGGCAGAGCAGTGGCGACTTGTCGCTAACGCGCCAAGCCCCGCCGCCGGCAACCCTCCGGGCGCCGGGGCTCGATGCCGCATC
>JAYVQF010000013.1:0-12255 GCA_043777195.1 Thermoanaerobaculia bacterium | reverse complement strand
CCTGGCGGAAAGCCGCGAACCAGCGGCCGGCCGGCGCGCCCGCAGCCAGACCTTCCTCGCGGCTGGTGGCGAGCATCAGCAATTGCGGTTGTCCGCTGGCGGCGCCGGTGGTGAAATTCGCGGCCAGATGCGCCAGCAGTTCGAGCGACAGCGGATCAGCCCAGTGCAGATCCTCGAGCCACAGCGCCAGGGGCGATTGCGCGGCACGCTGAAAAAATCCATAGACCGCCGCGCGCAGCGAGGCCGGATCGCGCTCGCCGCCTTCCGCCGCATTTTCCAGTCCCGGCAGCCGCCGCAGCGGCGGAAACTCCCGCGCCAGCCGCGGCCCATCGGCGCCCAGCCATTCCGCCGCCAGCGCCGGGCGCGCCAGCACATGCTCGGCCATGCGCGCGAAGAGATCCTGAAAAATCTGCCCGGCCATGCCCCCTTCGGCGCGCGCCCCGCCCGCGAAGAAGCGCACGCCGGAATCGCGGCAGAATACACGCATTTCCTCGCCCAGGCGCGATTTTCCCGCGCCCGCCGGCCCGCTGACCAGGCGCAATCCCCCCTCGCCGCCCAATAGCGCGCGGCCGGCGTTCAGCAGTTCATCACGCGCTGAATCGTTGGCGATGTAGGGCGCGGCGAGCAATCCTGCGGGCGCGGGCAGCGCCAGCGTCGGTTCGTCGAGCGAACGAGTCAGATCGGTTCCCCCCGCGGCGGGAGCGGAAAATCCGCCGGCCGAGAATTCATCGGCCACCGCGCGCAGCGCCTGCGCCGCCGCGCGCGCGGAAGGAAACCGGCCGGCCGGCTCCTTCGCCAGCAGGCGCAGGATGAAGGCATTGTGCGCGGGAGAAAGCCGCGGGTTGAGCTCGCGCGGCGGCTGCGGCGGCTGTTGCAGATGGGCGATCAGCACTTCGGCGATCCCGGCGCCGGTGAAGGGCAGTCGACCGGTGGTTAGCTCATACAATATCACCCCGGTCGCATACAAATCACAGCGGCCGTCCAGCGCCTGGCTGCGGATCTGCTCGGGCGACAGATAACTCGGCGAGCCCAGCACCTCGCCGGCGCGGGTGATGGAAAAATCGTCGCCGGTCTCGCGCGCCAGCCCGAAATCAATCACCCGCAGTCGCCCCTCCACCCCCACCAGCAGATTGGCCGGCTTGAGATCGCGATGCACCAGCGCCTCGGCGTGCAGGTGCGCCAGGATTTCCAAGAGCGCCTCGGCCAACGCAAAGACCCGGCGCAGTCCCTCCGGCGTGGCGTGAAAATCGGGCCGCGGCGCGGGCGCCGAAAGATAGCGGCCGGCCTGGAGATGCTCCCGCAGCTGCTCGCCCGCGACGAATTCCATGGTGTAATAAAGCTCGTCCGCGCTTTCGCCCCAGTCGAACGCGCGCACGATGCCCTCCACCCGCAATTTCGCCAGGGTCAGATATTCCCGCTTGAAACGCAGCCGCCCGGCGGCAAGCTCGCCCGCATCATGCACCCCCGCCAGCAGCAGCCGCTTGACCGCGATCCGGCGATCTTCCTGCAAGTCATGCGCCAGCCAGACCTCGCCCATCCCGCCTGCGCCGAGACGCTCCTCCAGCCGGTAGCGCGGGGGGAGCCAGGGGGAGGAGGGCATGATGGGGGTCATTATTCCGCAGATGCGCCGGGGAATCACGGAATAAGGGGTTGAGCCGTTGCCGCTCACCGTCACCCTCACCGTTTGCGTGCCTCGTCACCTAAAAAGGAACGAAGGCTCACAGGTTTACACCGGGGGCACGGGAAAGGCAACGCGAACGGGAAGATCGGGAACGGAAAGAGCGTACCCGTAACCCGATCTGCCTGCTAAGCGTTCGCGTTCCCGTGGTCCCGAATCCCGAAGAGCCTATCCGCTAATTCCGCGCCATGCGGACATGGCACGGAATTAGCTGTGGAACTTTGAGCCTTTCTCGGAAGCGGAAAACGGCAACGCGAACGCTGGAACGGGCGAATCGGGTTAACGGGAGAGCTCCTTGGCAGAGGCCATTTTTTGCCCCTGCGGTTTACGAGGGGCCAAAAAATGGCCTCCGACAAGGAGCTTTCTCATGAACACCACGACCTCTCAACCCTACTTCCAGTGCGAACGCCTCGATGTCTACCACCTCGCGGTGAAATTCCACCGCTCGCTCGTTCCCCTCCGCCAAGTGCGCGGCGCAGCTGATCTGCGCGATCAACTCCTGCGAGCTTGCGAAAGCATCGTCCTCAACATCGCCGAAGGCGCCGGGCGCTTCGGCAGCGACGACAAACGCCGTTTCTATCGTATGGCTAACGGCAGCGCAATGGAATGTGTCGGAGCATTGGAACTTCTCCGCAACCGCAACATCCTGAGCGATGCGGGATTTCAAGCCCGCCGCGATCTTCTTATCCGCGTCGTACAAATGCTTTCAAGGCTTTGCGGTCCGCCCCGGTGAACGGTGAAGGGCTATGCCTTTTGCGGACTGACCCACAATATTTGGAACCGTCCTCTGCGTCAATGCGTGGAGGGGGCTGATCCAGCGGGTTTCTGGCGTTCTTCACGGAGCAATTTCAAAGCCGATAACAAATCCCCCTTTTCCGGGGTATGAAAGTTGATGAATATCCAGTGACCGTTACTAAGCGTCAGCTCCACCAGCACATCGGGCTTGCTTTGTTTCTTACCTGACAGTATCCGATGTACGGCGACCCGGTAGTTTCCTGCCCTCCGAGAGACGCCTCCAACAATATAATGTTCAGCCGGATCCTGTGTGGAAAGAAACGGATCCCAATCGATTCCGACGATACCACCATCTGCAGCATCAGATTTATCCTGTGCCTCAATATCGTTTTCGATCGCTTCAATCAACGCTTGGCTAAACATCGATTTCTTACTTTTCAAGATTAACGACCATGCGGATCGGTAATGTTGTGCTTCCTGAATGGGAACATACCAGTCGTAAAAGCTCTGCACGAAAGTCCGGGCTGATTTAGAACTCTCACGAACACTTTTCGGTTGTGCCTGTAGCGCGCAAGGCAACAACAAACAACATGAAATGACCGTGATGAAGTATTTCATTTGAACCCTCTAGTATGGGGATATTTCCTGCCTGACGAAGTGATGTCATCAAGGGAACGATTGGCCCGTGTCGTCAGCCAGACAATATTAATCTGGCCGCTCTCGGCACAACCCGCCCAGCAGCTTGGCAATTTCAACGAGTTGGTTGCGAAGTTCCGCATGACGCATCGGCGAAATGCGGCGGCGAATCTTGAGAATGTCGAGGGCGGCGGCAACTTCACCCAGTGAGCCGCGGGCGAAGAGGTAGAAACGGCGTTTGTCGGGTGGGGATTGGCGAGAGGCGCCTTCGGCGATGTTGAGAAGGATGGAAGCCGCGGCGCGGTTGAGTTGGTTGCGCAGGTCGCATTCACCGGGAAGAGTGCCGAGGGATTCGATGAGTTCCAGGAACTTGAGCGCCTTTTGATAAGCGATTAAGCGCTCGTGTTCGAGTTGGCCGGGTTGGGATTGCGTGTTTTGAGACATAGAAAGTGTTCCTTTGGAGGCCGGCTTTGCCAGCCCCTCGTGAAGCGCAGGGATGGCAAAGCCGGTCTTCAAAGGACACATCACAATTCAAAACACGCAATCCCAACCCGGCCAACTCGCATCGCGTTCACAGCGTGAGGCGGAGGGAATCTTCCCTTGCCCTTCTTGTCTTGTGCTTGTCCTTATCCTTGCCAGAAATCAGGAGAAGGAATCGGGACAAGAACAAGCATAAGGAGGAAGGAAGAAGGGGAAGGGCAAGGTGTGCGTCCAGTCTTCTGCCCTTGCCCTTCTGACCTTGTCCCTGTCCTTGCCCTTACTTTCTGCGTCTATTCAAACATCAAACTCGGCTGGATATGCGGCGCCTCAACTTTTCTGCCGATCGCCGAGCCGATGATGCGCAGCTGTTCCATCATTTCTTCATACTGATTGAGATACAGCGACTGCGGGCCGTCGGATAAGGCCTTTTCGGGTTCATTGTGAATTTCGATGAGCAGGCCGTCGGCGCCCGCCGCCACCGCCGCGCGCGCCATCGGCATGACATGGTCGCGAATGCCCGTGCCATGCGAGGGATCGGCGATGATGGGCAGATGGGTGAGTTTGTGGAGGAGGGGAATGGCGGAAAGATCGAGGGTGTTGCGGGTCATCGGCTCGAAGGTGCGGATGCCGCGTTCGCAGAGCATCACCTGGTAGTTGCCTCCGGCCAGCAGATATTCGGAGGCGTGCAGCCATTCCTTGATGGTGGCGGAGATACCGCGCTTGAGGAGCACCGGCTTGCGGATTTTCCCCAGCTCTTTCAGCAATGAGAAATTCTGCATGTTGCGCGCGCCGACTTGCAGAATGTCAACGAACTCGATGAACGCGGGCAAGTCGGCGGTGTCCATGATTTCGGTGATGACGAACAGGCCGTGCTCATCGGCGACCTTGCGCAGCAGCTTGAGGCCGGGCACGCCCAGCCCTTGAAACGCATAGGGGGATGTTCTCGGCTTGAAGGCGCCGCCGCGCAGCACCTTGCCGCCCGCCTTCTTCACGATCGGCGCGATGGCCTGCAACTGCGCTTCGGATTCGACCGCGCAGGGGCCGGCCATGATCACCACCTCGGGGCCGCCGATGGTGAGCGAACCGATCTGGATTTCGGTGCGCTGCTTGAAGGATTTCCCGGAGAGCTTGAGCTCGTCCTTGATGCGCACCACATCGGCGACGCCTTCAAGCATCTTGATTTCGCGCTCGTCCACATCCGCGGTTTTGCCGATGGCGCCGAGCACGGTGCGCTCCATGCCGGTGGAGCGGTGGATGTCGAAGCCGAGCGCGACCAGCCGGTCGATAACGGACTGGATGGTGGCTTCGCTGGCGCCGCTTTGCATGATGACGATCATTGGGGACTCCGGGGATGAGATGGGGAAATAAGAAAACCGCGAAAAACGCTAAATACGCGAAAGTAAGGGCAGCAAGTTTCAGGCTTTCGCGTTTTTCGCGCCTTTCGCGGTGAATTCTGTGTCTGCATGGCCGACGCGTTCGAGGCGGCGCGATTCGTCGAGGAGGCGCTCGTATATTCTGCGCAGCGCACCATCATCAAGGGGCCCGGCGTTGTAACGGCCGAGGTTGGCGAAGATTTCAGATTCGCGGCGCGGGTCGTAGATGGGCAGCCCCACGGCATGTTTGATGCGTCCGATCTGCGCGACCGCGCGGGCGCGGCGACTGAGGAGCGCGACGATCTCCGCGTCGCAGGCGTCAATCTCGGCGCGCAGCGCGGCGAGTTCGGGGGTGAAATCTTCGGGAAGATCCATCGAAAATGATTCCGCTTATCGTCTGTCGCAAGCCGCGCGCAGTTCGGCGACCCGCGCGCGCAGGGCTTCGGGTGGCGCGCCTTCGCCAACCCTCTTCACCAGCGCCGAGCCGACGATGACGCCGTCGGCGTGGCGCGCGACCGCGGCGACATCTTCGGGGCGCGACAGGCCGAAGCCCACGGCGACCGGAAGCGCGCATTGTTTTTGCAATGCAATCACCCGCGCAGCGAGGTCGTCCGGAATTCCGCTTCGCTCACCCGTGACGCCGCGACGCGCGATGTAATAGACGAAGCCGCCGACGCGGCTGAAGAGCGCGGGCAGGCGCGAGTCAGGCGTCGAGTCGGCGACCAGGACGATGCGCGCGAGAGCTTCCGGCAGACGCAGCGGCGATTCGGCGCCCGCGTCGAGATCGGTCGGCAAAATCGCGTCAATGCCGGATTCAAGAAGCGCGTTTTTCAAGTCATCGCCCAGCGCCAGCAAGGGGTTGAGGTAACTCATCAGCACCAGTCCCGCTTCGGGAAATTCCTGGCGCAGCGTGGCGCAGCCTTTCAGGGTTGTCCGCAGCGACGCGCCCGCGGCCAGCGCGCGTTCCGCCGCCGCCTGAATGACCGGTCCGTCGGCGATCGGATCGGAGAAGGGGCCGCCGATTTCCAGAATGTCGGCGCCACCCCTGAGCGCGGCGCGCGCATAGTCGAGTCCGCGCGCGCCATCAGGATCGCCCGCCATGAGATATACGATCAGCGCGGCGCGGCGCGAAGCCTTCGCGCTCGCAAAGATATCCGCCAACCGGGCGCTCTGCGGCGCGTTCATAACCCCGTCTCCATCTGCGCGGGCTTTGCCATCTCGGCGACTTGCGTCACATCCTTGTCGCCGCGGCCGGAGAGGTTGACGATGAGGATTGCGCCTTCGGGCAATGGTTTGCAAATATCCGGCAGCGCGGCGATGGCGTGCGCGCTTTCCAGCGCTGGAATGATCCCTTCGAAGCGCGCCAGTTCGTGAAAAGCGCGCAATGCCGCCGCGTCGCCGATGGGACTGTAACGCGCGCGACCGCTGGCCTGCAAATTCGCATGTTCGGGGCCGATGGCGGGATAGTCGAGGCCGGCAGAAATCGAATGGGTGGGGCGCACCTGGCCGTCCTCATCCTGCAACAGCCAGGTGTGGGTGCCATGCAGCACACCGGGGCGGCCGCCCGCAAAACGCGCGGCATGCTCACCCGCCTCAAGACTGCGGCCGCCCGCTTCGATGCCATACAACTTCACATTTTCATCGGCGAGAAAGGGATAAAACAGACCGATGGAATTGGAGCCGCCGCCCACACAGGCCACCAGCGCGTCGGGCAGCCGGTTTTCCGCGGCGAGAATCTGCGCGCGGGCTTCTTCGCCGATCACCTTCTGGAATTCGCGCACCATGAGCGGAAACGGATGCGGGCCGAGCGCCGAGCCGAGAATGTAATGGGTGTCGCCGAAGCTGGCGGTCCAGTCGCGCATCGCCTCGTTGACCGCGTCCTTGAGCGTGCGTGAACCGGTTTCCACGCCCGCCACTTCCGCGCCGAGCATGCGCATGCGGAAGACATTGAGCGACTGCCGCCGCATGTCCTCGGTGCCCATGTAAATTTTGCAGGGCAATCCGAGCTGCGCGCAGACCGTGGCGGTGGCGACGCCGTGCTGCCCCGCTCCGGTCTCAGCGATGATGCGCGTTTTGCCGAGCCGCACCGCCAGTAGCGCCTGCCCGAGCGCGTTGTTGATCTTGTGCGCGCCGGTGTGGGCGAGATCCTCGCGCTTGAGATAAATTTTGAGATTGCGGCCGGGCGCGACTGCGGCGGACAGCCGATCGGCGCGATAGAGCGGCGTGGGCCGGCCGACAAAATCGCGCAGCAGTTGCGCAAGCCGCGATTGGAATTCCGGATCGGCCTGCGCGGCGGCAAAGCCGGCGGCCAGTTCTTCAAGCGCAGCGACCAGCGTCTCCGGAGCGAAGCGGCCACCGAATTCGCCAAACCAGCCCTTGCCGTCCGGATAATTCAGAAAATCATTGGCGACGCTCATGCCGATTCCTTTATCAAACCGATGCGCTTGAAGGCGGCGCGGCTGTTGGCCAGAAAGCCCGCCAGCTTCGTTTCGTCTTTCACGCCGGGCGATGCTTCAATCCCGCTGCTGACATCCACGCCGAGGGGAAAAACATGGGTGATCCGCGCCGCGACATTTTCCGCGGTCAGGCCGCCCGCGAGAATGGCGGGATGGTGCGCCGCGAATTCCGCGGCAAAACGGTCATCGCCGGAAAGGCCGGTGCCGCCCCGCGCCGCGCCGGCGCCCACACCGAGGTCGAGCAGGAACGCTTCGGCGAAATTCCAGCGCGGGGTTTCCGCCGCCGCCTGTTCGGGCGAACGCAAAGCGCGCCACAGCGGGCGGGAGAAATTCGTAAAGGCTTCCGGCGTCTCCTCGCCATGCAGTTGCGCGACCGAAAGAGCCGCGTCGGCGCAAATCTGCGCGACGCGTTCCGCTGTTTCATTCACGAATACCCCTACTGCCAGCGCATGCAACCCCGCATGAATTTCCCGCGCCTGCTGCGCGCTTACCGCGCGCGGCGAAGCGGAATGAAACACAAAACCGAGATGGGTGGCGCCGCCGCGCACCGCCGCTTCCGCATCGGCGCGCCGGGTGAGGCCGCAGACTTTGAGGATCACGGGGCGCGCGGCGCGTGTAGGGGTAAGCGGGACGACGATCAATGCGTCTCCCCTTTGAGCAGGCGAATCTGCGCGCCGGGGTCGGGAGATTTCATCAGGCTTTCGCCCACGAGGATGGCATCGGCGCCGGCTTGCTCCATGCGCCGGGCGTCGTTGCGGTTGAAGATGCCGCTCTCGGCGACCTTGAGGCGGCCGGCGGGGATGCGCGGCAAAAGTTCTTCACAGCGGCCGAGGTCGAGGGAAAAATCGCGCAGGTCGCGGCAGTTGACGCCAATGGCGGGCGCTTCCGACTTCACCGCGATATCCAGTTCGTTCTGATCGTGAACTTCCACCAGCGTCTCGATGCCGAGCTGGTTCGCGAGCTGCGCAAAACGGATCGTCTCCTGCTTGAGCACTGCGACGATGAGCAGCACCGCGTCGGCGCCGTGCACGATGGATTCAAAGAGCTGGTATTCGTCAATGATGAAATCCTTGCGCAAGAGCGGCAGCCCCATGGTCTGCAATTCATCGAGGTATCCAAGCTTGCCCTGGAAGAAGGGCTCGTCGGTGAGCACGGAGAGTGCCTCGACGTTTCCCGTTCTGTACTTGCGCGCGACTTCGACGGGAGACGCGAAATCGGCGATCAGGCCTTTCGATGGCGAGGCGCGCTTGATTTCGCCGATGACGCGGATGTGGTTGTGCGGCAGCCGCCGCAGCCGCGCGCAGAAATCGCGGTCGGGATTGTGGGTGACGAAATAACGATCCATGCGCCGCTGCAATTCATCGAGGGACAGTGCGGCTTTCGCCGCCTCGACGCTGCGCCGCTTTTCCGTCAGGATTTTTTCGAGGATGTCGCTCATGGGTTTCTCAGGGCAGCATGTTCTTGAGACAAAAGATGGAACCGCCCGCTTTCTGGAATTCCCGGGTGGGGAGTTCATGCACGCGCAGACCGAGCTGCTCCGCCTGTGCGCGGGTGCGGGGATTGCCGGCGGGCAGCAGCAGGTTTCTTCCGTCGGGGCAGTGGCCGTTCAGCGCGAATCCGCAGAAGGCTTCGTCGCGATCCGCCTCGATCAAGCCGGAAAAACCGGCCCGCAGGCGCGCCCAGGATTCGCCGTCGAATGCGTCGCGGCAGGCGAAGGCGATGGTTTCGCTGATGGGCATCAGACAGACATCGAGGTGATAGCACCGCTCATCCACCAGCCGCAGGGGCACCACCCGCGCTCCGGTTTTGCGCGCGACTTCCTCCCATGCCGCAAGTGCGGTGCGAAAACCATGGCCGCCCCACAAGAGCGCGCGGCCGGGATGCCAGAGCGCATCGCCGCAGCCTTCAAAGGGCGAGGTTTCGAGGGTTTCGCAGGCGATGTCGTTCGCGGTCAGAAAATTTTCCATCACCTCGACTTCGCCCGCCCGCTGCGCGCTGGCCATCCGGGAAAGCAGGGCGCGGGGATGGGTGCCACTCCAATGCGGCAGAGCTTGATTGGCGGCGAAAACCAGGTCGGGAAAATCGGGATGCGGCGGACAGACCAGGACGGGAAATCCCAGGGTCTCGTAATTTTCCTTGAGGACGCCCCATTCGGCGCGCGCCGAAGCGGCGTTCACCGACCCCGCGCGCCCGGTCATGTGCGGATTGATTTCATAGCGCACCTGGAAATATTCCGGGTCGGCCATGAGCACGCGGGTGAAGGGCGCGCGCGGCTGAGCCGCCGCGACAAATTCGCGCAGCGCGTCAGGATGATTCAGGGCGGAAGCGGAAAACAGCATGGGGTTCGTTATACAGGAAAACTGTTCAGGAAAAATATTCAGGAAAGTTCAGGAAAATTGTCCAGGAAAACTGTTCAGGAAGATGATGATTCTAATGATTTGGAAACTTTCGTGATTTCCGCCAGCTTCGCCCGCGCCGCGCCGGAGCGGATCGTCTCCGCCGCGAGCGCCGCGCCCGTGCAGGCGCCGTCGGCGACGCCCGCCAGCACCAGCGCATAACCGGCGTTCATCAGCAGCGCAGGAACGATCGGATCGTCGTCGCCGGCGAAGATTTCAAGCAGGCGCGCCGCATTTTCCTTCGCGTCGCCGCCAATCATCGCCGACTCCTTAATGCGCGCCACCTGCGCGACCTCTGGCGTGATTTCATAGTCGGCGGTCTGGCCGTCGCACAGTTCGGCGGCGAGTGTCGTTCCATGCGCGATGATCTCGTCGTAGCCGCCGCCATGCACCACGAGGGCGCGCGCGATCCCGGCGCGGCGGGCGGCCTCGCGGTAAAGCGGCAGCAGTGCGGGATCATAGACGCCGATCAATTGCCGTTCGACGCGCGCGGGATTGGTGAGCGGCCCCAGCAGGTTGAAAATCGTGCGCAGCCCCAGCGCCTTGCGCACCGGCGCCGCGTGTTTCATCGCCGGGTGAAAATTGGGGGCGAACAAAAAGGTGAAGCCGGTGCGGGCAAAGAGTTCGCCCGCCTGTTCCGGCGGCAGCGCAATCGCCACACCCAGCGCCTCGAGCAGATCGGCGCTGCCCGATTTCGAAGAGACGGAGCGATTGCCATGCTTGGCGATTTTCGCCCCCGCGGCGCAGGCGACCAGCGCTGCGGCGGTGGAGAGGTTGAAGCCGTGGCGCCCATCACCGCCGGTGCCGCAGGTGTCGATGGCGCCGGAGAAATCACCCGCAGGCTGGATTGCCGCGGCCCGCATCGCCCGCGCCGCCCCCGCGATCTCGCCCGCAGTTTCGCCATTCGCGCGCAGCGCCACGAGAAATCCCGCCAGCGCGGCCGGCTCGACCCCGCCGTCGAATATCTGCGTAAACAATTCCTCCGCCTCCGGCGCGCTGAGCGGCCGACGGGCAAGCAACTGTTCGGTGGCGGCCTTCAGCGAGATCATTTTTTTTCAGATGGCTTTACCGCCAAGGCGCCAAGACGCCAAGGTGAAGATTGCTTTTTGCGGCTCGAAGGTTTGACTGATTGTCGGGATTTATCGCTTCTAACTTTTATGATCTTGCCTTTCTTCTTGGCGCCTTGGCGTCTTGGCGGTAAATTCTTCTGTGCGAGCGTAAGGAAATTGCGGATGATTTTTTTGCCTTCGGGGGTGAGGATGGATTCGGGATGGAACTGCACCCCCCACACCGGGAATTTGCGGTGGCGCGCGGCCATCACCAGGCCGTCGGCGGTTTTGGCGATGACTTTGAGCGCGCGGGGAAAGCCTTTCGCCGCGACCACCAGCGAGTGATAGCGCGCCGCCTCGAAGGGATTTTTCAGGCCGTCGAAAAGCGGATCGCCGTCGTGACGGACTTGCGCGCTCTTGCCGTGCACCGGCAGCGGCGCGCGCCGCACCGTCCCGCCGAAGACCTGACCCAGCGCCTGATGGCCGAGGCAGACGCCGAGGATCGGCATTTCTTCATGCAATTCTCGAATGGCGGCCAATGATATTCCCGCGCCATCGGGATTGCCCGGCCCCGGTGAGATCACCAGCGCGTCAGGGCGCAGCGCGCGAATTTCATCGACGCTGATCTCGTCGTTGCGCTTGACGATCACCTCGCCGCGCGGCCCGGCCAGCTCACCGAAGTATTGGAAGAGATTGTAGGAGAAGGAATCGTAGTTGTCGATGATGAGGATGCGCATTGCAGAGGGTCTGGGGGTTGGGGTCTGGGGTCTGGTCGTGGGGCGACGTGTCATGGCGGGTCGGATGGCGGGTCGGATGGTTTTCATCTCGTCGTCGTCTCCCCGGCCATTGCCACTGCGCGCTGGAGGGCGCAGAATTTCTGCATACATTCGCGGTATTCGGCAGCGGGATTGCTGTCATACACAATGCCGGCGCCGGCCTGGCCCCAGGCGACGCCGTTATTGATGAAAAGCGTGCGGATGGCGATGCAGGAATCAAGATCGCCCGTGGACGACAGATGGAGAATCGCGCCGCCATACAACCCCCGCCGCACCGGTTCGAGTTCATCAATGAGTTCCAGGGCGCGAAATTTCGGGGCGCCCGACAGCGTGCCGGCGGGAAAGACCGCGCGCAGGGCGTCGAGGGCTGAACGGTTTTTTGCAAGACGGCCGGTGACCCGCGATACCAGGTGCATGACATGGGAATATTTTTCGATCTTCAGAAGCTCCGCCACTTCGACCGATCCATATTCGCTCACCCGGCCGAGGTCATTGCGCCCCAGATCCACGAGCATGCGATGTTCCGAAAGTTCTTTGGGATCGTTCAGCAGCGCCAGGGCCAGCGCCGCGTCCTCTGCGTCGTCCTTGCCGCGCGGCCGGGTGCCGGCGATGGGCACGGTTTCCAGCGCGCCCTTTTCGCAGCGCAGCAGCATCTCCGGCGAGGCGCCGACGATGG
>JAYVQF010000012.1:0-12258 GCA_043777195.1 Thermoanaerobaculia bacterium | reverse complement strand
CAAAGGCTCCTCGGAACCTCAGGGCGGAGCTTAGCTCCGCCCCTACACAGGATGCTCACAATAAATCAATGTCCGATGTTCTGGACAGCGATAAAGGGCTGTCGTAATACGAATAGACGGGATATCTCAGTTGGCACCTGTAGGGGCGGAGCTAAGCTCCGCCCGAAGGCTCCCGGGATCTGCTGAGTCTCAATAAATCCCGGGAATAAACCGCTTGGTTCGCGCGCAGTAATTGCGATATTCATCACCGAAAGCGGTCGTCAGCACTTTTTCTTCCGCGCGGCCGCGCAGATCGCCGCCGAGAATCATCAGCGCCAGCGCGACCCAAAGGATTGGCGTGGGCACCCACAGCGCGCTGCCGAGCGCGAGCAGATTGAGGCCCCCGTAAATCGGATGTCGCATGAAACGGAACGGCCCGCCGGTGGCCAGTTGATGGCCGGAGTCCACTTTCGCGCGAAAGCGCCAGGAGCGGAACCAGACCAGCGCCCACACCATCAGTGCCGCGCCCGCCGTAATGACCAACGCCCCGGCGAGCCGCTGAAAGGGAAACAAAATCGGAACCCGGTTGGGAATAACCGCATTGGCGATACCGAAATACATCACGCCGAACGCCAGCATGTGGAGCATCACCAGCGCCCGCGACCAGGGGGCGGTGGCGGCCTGCTGTGCCTGCGGCACCAGCGCATCGGCGGTCGCCGTGGTTTCTCCCTTGCGGCCGAGTATAGAGCAGGGTCAGACCGAACGCGCCCCAGGCGGCGAGGTGAACCGCGTAAATGGCGAAGTCAATGTTATGCATGGGGTGCAAGGACTCGACGATCAGGGTTTTCTGGCGATGAGCGCATCCAGTTCAGATTTTAATTTCCCAAGAATTTCATCATAGGGAAAAGCACCGAGGCTTTCCTCGCCCTTCTTGAGGTTGACGAAGTTCGGACCGCACCAAAGGCCGAGATCGGCATCGTCGGTTTCGCCGGGGCCGTTGACGCGGCAGCCCATCACCGCGATGGTGAGCTGGTGCGCCTTGGCGTATTCGGTCATCTCCTTCACCTTGAAGGCGAGATCCACGAAGGCTTCATTTTCGACGCGCGAACAACTGGGGCAGGAAATAATGTTGAGTCCCTTCTGCTCGAAAAAAGGCACCGAGCGAAAGCGGCCATGCTCGATGTCGTCGAGGATCTGCCGACCGACCGTGATCTCTTCGTGCTTGCGGTCGTTGGGCAGCGTGAGGGAAACCCGGATGGTGTCGCCGATGCCGCGCGAGATGAGCTGCTCGAATGCGACGCGTGTCTTGATGATGCCGTCGGGGGGAATGCCCGCCTCGGTGACGCCGAGATGGAGCGGGACTTCCGGCCGCAGGGCGGCGAAGCGCTTGTAAGTTTCCATCGCCTGATTGGGATCGGAATCCTTGAGCGACACCACGAAGCGGGTGAAGCCGAGCTTCTCGATCATCTCGCAATGCTCGCCCGCCGAGGCCACCAGCGCGCCCACATCGTCGTCGCCAAACTGCGCGGCGATTTTCGGATCGACGCTGCCGGCGTTGGCGCCGATGCGCATGGCGCAGTCGTGCGCGCCCGCGACATCCACCATGAATTTCAGTTTTTCGATGACCGGCTTTTCCGGCTCGTGATGATAAAGATGGCCGGGGTTGTAGCGGATTTTTTCAACGAAGGGCGCGACCACCGCGGCGGCGCGGTAATTCTCCTGGAGATCCACGCAAAGATTTACCGTTGTCTCGGCGCGGATCTGCGCGACCGCCTCGGCATCCGCCTTCGAATCCACCGCGATGCGCACCAAATCGGCGCCCACGGCTTCAAACTGCCGGATCTGCGCGACCGTGGCGGCGACATCGCTGGTGCGCGTCGCACACATGGTCTGCACGGCGATGGGATGGCCGGCGCCGACCGTGATCGAGCCAATCTTGACCGAGCGGGTGGGATTGCGTTTCATGGAGAGAGAAAGAATTTAACCGCCAAGGGCGCCAAGACGCCAAGGAAAGAAGAAAGGATGATTTTATCGGTTGCCGTGCGCCTTGCGACGCCAGAATTAGAACAAGCTTTTTCAGATCAACGATCAAAATCTTGTGCCGTCTTGGCGGACTTGGCGCCCTTGGCGGTTAAATCTTCAGAGATTACCTCTCGCCGCAAGGACGGTGAAGACGGCGAGGGGGCCGGCGGTTTCGGTGCGGAGGATACGGGGGCCGAGGCTGCACGGCTGCGCGCCCTGCGCGGTGAGGGTGGAAATTTCTTCCGGGGTAAAGCCGCCTTCCGGGCCGCAGAGAAGGAGGATCTTTGCGTCGCGCGCTGGGGCGACGGCGCGCGCGGTGTCGGTCAGGGGCGGCGGGTTGCCTTCGGGATGGAGGATGAGAATTGCGTCGTATTCGGCCAGCGGTAGAGCGGGGAGGGGAACCGGATCATGGAGCTGCGGCAAGCGGGCCCGGCCGGATTGCTGGAGGGCGGACTGGATGATTTTTTCGAGGCGTGGGCGCAGGTTGGCGAAGGCGCGTGACGCCGGCTCGCAATGCGTTGTAATGATCGGGCGCAGCGCAAAAACGCCGCACTCGACCGCCTTTTCGCAGATGACATCGAGCTTGTCACCCTTGGCCAGCGCGGGCGCCAGCGTAATGAAATCGCGCGGCTCGCCCGTCGCCGCAAGCGGATGCAATTCCCCACAGAAGGGCGCACCGCCTGCGTCTTCTGCCAGCAAACCGTAAAACGCGCCGCCTTCGCCATCCACCACCGTGACCTTGTCGCCGGGCTTGAGCCGCAGCACCCGGCGGGCATGGTGGGTTTCGTCCGGGCCGAGATAAGCCCGGCCATCGCGCCATTGGGATCGGGGAATCAGGAAGCGGCGTTCACGCATCGGCATCGGGGCCCGGGTCTGGGGCCTGGGGTCGGGTCTGAGGTCGCGCTTGGATCCATGTTGCTCACTAACTTGCTCACTAATTCACCGGCTCGTCTTCCGGCGGCAGCAGCGGTTCAAGAGCGGCGGCGAGAGCGAAGTCGGCGGCGGTGAGGCCGCCCGCGTCATGGGTGGAAAGGCGAAGGATCACGGTACGCCAGCGCAAATCAATATCAGGATGATGATCGAGGGATTCCGCGACGACGGCCACCGCCGTGACGAATCCAGCCGCGGCGGCGAAGCTGGCGAAGCGAATTCGGCATTCTATGGCGAGTCCGGCGCGCTGCCAGCGGGGCAGCAGCAGGAGCCGCCGTTCAATTTCTTCGTCGCTGAGGCGGCCTGACATTGCGATAATTATAAGTCCACTCCGATATAATTTGGCCCGTGAAACTGCGGCCAGAAACCCCCTGGATTGTCGCGGCGCTCTTCGCTGTGAAGATCGCGCTGCCGCTGGCTGCCGCGGGCGATGCCCCGGGCGATGGGTTGATCGCCGAAGCGTCCGGTTTGTTGCAGCAGGGGCGCACGGCGGACGCCAGACCCAAACTGGAGCAGGTCATCAGCCAGAATCCCGACTCCGCCGCCGCCGGCGAGGCGCTGGTGATGCTGGGAAATCTCGATTATCCGCGCACCGATTTTCCCGCGGCCCGCACGATCCCTTTGGGCGCAGCCGACCCCGCTGCGGCGGAAAAACGCTACAGCCGCGCCATCCGGGAATTTCCCCAGGGGATGCGCACGCCCGAGGCGATCTTCCGCTTGGGTTTGATGCGTTATGACCGTTTTCTCGCTTCGAGGAACCCGGCTGAAGCCGAAAAATTATTCACCACCCTGGCGGCGACCTATCCCATGTCGGAATTTGCGGTTCGCGCGCGCATCGGCGCGGGACTTTGCGCGCAGGAACGCGGGGATGAGGCCGGCGCGATCGCGCAATTTGCGCGCGCGGCGTACGATGCGAAAGACCCTGAACAAACCGGCTGGGCGTGGTTTCAGCTGGGACGCGCGGAAGGGCGGCTGGGCCGCTACGGCGATGCGCTCAATCACTTCGCCCTGGCGCAGAATTCTTTCCCGGCTTCCGCAGCAATCGCCCCCGGGCCTGGCGCTGCCGCCCGTCCGCTAGCCGCGCTGGCGCTGCGCATGCTCACCCGCGCTGGAAAACTCAAACCGGATTCCCAGTATAAACCGCCGCTGCCGCCGACCGTGAAGGGTGTTTCCGCCCTGTCTGCCGGCGCAGAACTGCTGGCGCTCGATGAAAAAAGCGGCACGGTGCTGCGCATCGGCCCGCACGGTGAAATTCTGAAAAATTCAATGCTTAACGGGCCTGTGGCTGCGGCCTGGTTTGACGCGCAGACGCCGGTGGTGGCCGAAGCCGCGCAGATCAAAGTGGGAGACCAGCCGGCATTCAAACCGGTGGTCAAGGACAAAGGCGAATTGCGAGCACTCACCCGCATCACGGCGGTCGCGGCCCTGCCTGGCGGCACGCTGGCGGTTGCGGACGATCGCAAGGGCGTGGTTTACCGTTTCGCCGCCAGCGGCAAATTCCAGGACGCGGTCTTTGAGACGGAGGGACACTTCAACGGCCTGGCCCTGGACAGCGATGGCCGGTACTGGGTGCTGGATCAGCGCGAAAAAGCCGTTTACCTCGTCACCCCGGCCGGCCGGCTCGCCGCCACCATTCGCTCCGCCGTACCGCCCGGCCTCGAAAGACCCGCCGCCATCGCCGTGGATGGTTTCGACCATCTCTGGATTTTCGATGATCGCGGCGGGCGGATTTTCATTTATGGACTTGATGGTTACGCCGCCGCCGTCTATGATCTCGCTGCGGCAACCGGCGACAAACCCCCCGCCCTGACTATCGCGACCGCCGACGCGACCGGAGTAATTCATGCCTACGATAAAACTGCCAAAGCGCTGCTGCGCTACCGTTAAATTCAACCGCTCCCTCCTCGCGGCGTTCGCGCTGCTTGCCGTGGTGCCGCTGCGCGCGCAGCAGGCGGAGGACATCGGCACGGTGCCCGCGCTTCTCCAGGAAGCGGAAACCGCCTACAAAGGGTTCAAATGCGACCGCGCTGAAAGCGTGATCCTGCGTGCGAAGGCGGCGCTGGCGGCCACCGAATCGGGGCGCCCCCTGCGCATCGAGGAGGAGGGCTATGCGCTGCGCGGCAACGAAATCCTCGTGGAATGCAAATTTGAAGCCGGCAAGACTGTAGAAGTTCAAAGCCTGCTGCGTGAAAACCTGACGCGCAAACCCACCTATGCGCTGCCGTCGGGCTCCTCCCCCAAATTGCGCCGCATGCTCGAGGAAATTCGCGGCAAAGCCGTGGGCATCGTCTCCATCACCAGCAATGCGTCCGACGCCATGGTCTTCCTGGGCGGTAAAGAGATTGGCCAGGCGCCACTGGAAGCCGCGCTTCCGGTGGGTGTGGCGCACCTTGAATTGAAAGCGAAGGGTTACACCAGCGCCCAGCAGGATGTTTCCGTCACGGCGGGCGGCAAACAGAGCGTCAATCTCAGGTTGACGCCCACCGGCCGCACGGTCGTGGTCTTTACGAAGCAGCCTGACATTGAAGTCTATGTGGATGGCGAACTGGCGGGAAAAACCAAAGTGTTGCCGCTGGCGGCGGATGTCGCCGGCGCGCTGAAGAAAGAGGGCGCCGACCCGGCCACCACTGCGGTCGCCGAATTGGCGGGATTGCTCCCCGGTCCGCGGCTCATCGCTTTTTACAAACCCTGTCTCATGACCCAGCCGCTCAAAATGGAT
The DNA here is from genome assembly GCA_043777195.1 of Thermoanaerobaculia bacterium. Classification (GTDB taxonomy): domain Bacteria; phylum Acidobacteriota; class UBA4820; order JAYVQF01; family JAYVQF01; genus JAYVQF01. Next base: position 6,608 of record JAYVQF010000012.1, on the reverse strand, counting down.
GTCACGCTCGATCCTGAACAAAACAGCAAGCTGTATTTATTCTCCCCGGTGGAAATGACGCCCTCCAAAGGCTCGCTGCACCTGGATTCACAGCCCACCGGCGCGGCCATATTCATCAACGGTGAGAGCAAAGGCCTCACCCCGTTTGCCGACGATGCCCTGTGCTCTGGCGAGATGGATATTCGCGTAGAGATGGCCGGCCGCGGCCGCTGGCTTGCAAAAATCATGCTGGCGAACGACGGCGAAATCAACAAATTGGTGCCGCTGCGCCCCACCCTGCGTTATCTCGGCCTGTATCAAGACGGCGATATCGCCCCGGCTACGGCGCAGGACGAATTCAAATTGCGCCAGGCGCTGCGCGTGCTGAAAAGCTACAACACGGTGATTCCTTCCGCTGAAGAGCTTAAAAACAAATATGCGCCGGCCGTCGGCCTTTTGGGCCGCGTCCCCGCCGGAACGACGCCTGATCCGCTGCTGGCCGAAGCGGCGGGAGAATGCGAATTGCTCGGGGTCTATGTGCCGGCAACCGCCGGCGCCGATGGCGGCCTGAAGCTTTACTCGCCCCAGGCCAAAAGCATCGACTTCATCGCCGGTGATCCCGCCACACTGGCCGCGGGACTGGATCGAGATGAATTGACGCCCGGTGTGTGGCTGGGCGCGGGGCTCGCGGAAGCGTCCGGGTTTGACGGCCTCGCGGTGGGGGCGCCCGCGCAAATCGCGCCGGATCTTTTGCAAGCAGGCGATCGCGTCACGAAAATCGCCGGGCACAGCGTGAACAGCGTGAGCGATGCGCGCAAAGCCCTGAGCGGCCACGGCCCCGGCGAAGCCGTCCTCATCGAACGGCAGCGCGGCGGACTCGCCGGCCCGGTCAACATCCGGCTGCTGCCCCTCTACCGCCATTTGCCCCCTGACGCCGCGGGTCTTCCTGCGGGAAAGATGGCGCTTGAATTGGGCGCCGCTTCGCGCGAAGCCGATCCCCTGGTCGCCGGGATGGCAAAGCTCAACCTGGCCATGCTGCAATGGGCCGCAGGGAAACCGGCGGACGCGGCTGAACTGCTGGCCTCGGTGAATTTTCCGGCCCGCCGCGGCATCAGCGCCGGCACGGTCAGTTATTTGCGGGGGCTGCTTGCGCGCAAACGGGGGGACACTGAGGCCGCTCGAAAATTATTCGCCGCAGCCGCCGCTGACGAAGGCGCGACCTGGCTCAGCGACGACGGCGCAGCCATCGCCCCGCTCGCCACTGCCGCGCTGAAGGAACTCGCCCCGCCGCCTCCCGCCGCGCCGGCCCGCAAGAAATAGAAATAACCTGATGGCCCGCCTGCTGATTGTTGAGGACAAGGACAGCCTGCGACTGCTGCTGATGGAGGCGCTGCGCGGGGCCGGCCATGAAGTGCAGGGGGCGCGCAATGCCGAGGCGGGGCTGACGCTTCTGAAAAGCGCGCCGCGTATTGAATTGCTGCTCAGCGATTTGAAATTGCCGGGCATGAACGGGCTGGCGCTGCTCGATGCCGCGCGCGCGTTGGCGCCCGATCTTCCCGTCATCCTCATGACCGGCTACGGCACCGTACCCGACGCGGTCAGCGCTATCAAGCGCGGCGCGACCGATTTTTTGCTGAAACCGCTCGACCTCACCGAACTGGAAAACAAAGTCGCGCAAGCGCTGCTCTCCGGCAGCAGCGAGAACAGCGGACAAAACGCAGCCCCCGCGCCATACAAAGCCGCCAGCGCGCCGCTCATCGTCGGCAATTCCCCCGCGCTCGAACAGGCCCGCCAATCCGCGCTCTCCGCCGCCGCCAGCGAGATGCCGGTTCTCTTCACCGGCGAGAGCGGCACCGGCAAGGAACTTTTCGCCCGCCTGATTCACCACGCTTCGCCGCGCCGGCATGCCCCCTTCATCGCCGTCAACTGCGCCGCCATCCCCGACGCGCTATTGGAAAACGAGCTCTTCGGCCACGAAAAAGGCGCATACACCGGCGCGGTCAGCGCCCAGCCCGGCCGCTTTGAACGCGCCTCAGGCGGCACGCTGTTCCTCGACGAGATCGGCGACATGCCGCACGCCCTGCAGAGCAAACTCCTGCGCGTCCTCCAGGAAAAAACTTATGAACGGCTGGGCGGCGCGACGAAAAACGCCGATGTGCGCGTGGTCGCGGCCACCAACAGCGATCTGCACGCCGCCATGGACGCCGGACAATTCCGCCAGGATCTCTATTTCCGCATCGCCGCCTTTCCCATCCGCCTGCCACCGCTGCGCGAACGGCTCGACGACCTCGCCCCGCTCGCCAGCCATTACCTGCCGCGCCTCGCCCTGCAGCATCGTCGCACGGTGCCCAGCCTGTCGCCAGCTGCCCTTCAACTCCTGCGCGCCCATCCCTGGCCCGGCAACATCCGCGAATTCGCCAACGCGCTGGAGCGGGCGATGATCGCTTCCAAAGGCTTGGTCCTCATGCCCGACGATTTCAATTTTCTCGGTAAAGATTGAAATCGCAAAACCTGTGAATCAACTGTAGGGGCGGAGCTAAGCTCCGCCCAAAGGCTCCCGGGATCCTCAGGGCGGAGCTTAGCTCCGCCCCTACATAGGGATCGCAATTTATCCCATGGTCTTAATGATTGCGTCGCCGAATTCCGAGCACTTGAGCAATTTCGCGCCGGTCATTTGCCTCTCGAAATCGTATGTAACTGTCTTTGAATTTATCGCCGCTTCAAGTCCCTTGACGATGAGATCGGCCGCTTCCTGCCAGCCGAGATATTCCAGCATCATCACGCCCGAGAGAATCACCGAGCCGGGATTCACCTTGTCTTGATCGGCATATTTCGGGGCGGTGCCGTGGGTCGCCTCAAAAATGGCGTGGCCGGTGAGGTAATTGATGTTGCCGCCCGGCGCGATGCCGATGCCGCCCACCTGCGCCGCCAAAGCGTCGCTCAGGTAGTCGCCATTCAGATTGAGGGTGGCGATGACCGAGAAATCCTCGGGCCGCGTCAAGACTTGTTGCAGCGTGATGTCAGCGATCGAATCCTTGATGACGATGCCGGCGCCCGGTTTCCCCTCTGGAATTTTGCACCAGGGGCCGCCGTCAATTTCCACCGCGCCATAGAATTCCTTCGCGACCTGATACCCCCAGTCGCGAAAGGCGCCCTCGGTGTATTTCATGATGTTGCCCTTGTGCACCAGGGTCACCGACTTCTTGCCAAACTTGATGGCATAGCCGATAGCGCTGTGGATCAGCCGCTCGGTGCCGAGATAACTCACCGGTTTGATGCCGATGCCGACATCAAGTCCCATGGTGCGTGCGGGTGCGCCGTTCGATTCCAAAGTCTTCTGCCATTCCTGCGAGGCTTCGGCCGTGCCAAAGCGGATCTTGCTGAAATCTTTCGGAAACTCCTTCTGCAAAAAATCAAGGACTTTCTTTGCTTCCGGAGATCCGGCGGCCCACTCGATGCCGGCGTAAATATCCTCGGTATTCTCGCGAAAGATCACCATGTCCACTTTTTCCGGACTTTTCACAGGAGAAGGCACGCCCGCGAAATAACGGACCGGCCGCAGACAAACATAAAGATCAAGCATCTGCCGCAGCGCGACATTGAGGGAGCGAATCCCCTTGCCCACCGGCGTGGTCAGCGGCCCCTTGATACCCACCTTGTATTTGCGGAAATCCGCCACGGTCTCATCAGGCAGCCAATTCCCCGTCTGCTTGAAAGCCTTCTCGCCCGCCAGCACCTCATGCCAGACGATCTTGCGCTTGCCGCCATAAGCCTTCGCCACCGCGGCGTCAAACACCCGTACGCTCGCGCGCCAGATGTCCGGTCCGGTGCCGTCGCCTTCGACGAAGGGAATAACCGGCTGGTCGGGCACCTGCAGTTTTCCATTCTTGATTTCAATGATTCCGCCGGCGGGTTGGGTCATTTGAAGCTCCGTGAGTCGTAAATGATGAAGGGCGAATTTTAGCGGGCACGGGGGGAATGCCGTGATACCGGGCCGCTGCCGTAAGGAGATGACAATACCTCTCCCCCTTTCGCCGCAGCGACAGAGGAAGAGGTCCCTCCGCCTGTGGGGCGGGTGAGGACGCGCGCGAGTTCAATTGATTAATTATAAAATCAACACGGTTGATGCAAGCTCAATCGCTGATCCGACAGTTAGTTCTAAGTAAAGTAGATTGATGAAATGTCGAGTGAAGTATGTTTACTCATCGAATAATCGATCTGGTATGGTTTTTCCGAAGCTGAAAGTCACCCAATCATCATCTTCATTTTCACAATCCTCAATTTCTATTTGATTGAGCATCTTTCCTTGCTTGGTCAGAGTTTTGAAGTATGCGACCAACTCAGGGTAATCACGCGCGAAATGTTCGTAGCTAAGATCTCCTGCAATAAGTTCTTGTAGCTTTAATGATGAAAATTTAATATTTGATCCAGACATTGATAACCCTTTGTAGTATTTATGACGTGTCCGACGAATACCCGCATTTATTGGAGTATTGATAGGAGCGGGTAAGAAGGCTAAAGCTCGGTGGAGTAAATCAGTAAAATCCGGCGTTCTGAGATAAGGATCTGCATATGTAGCAAATACAATATCAGTTTTCAACTGCGTAATAATAGAAGATAGAGATGTCGATCTGCTTTGTTGAACGGCAATACATACGACCGCGTGGATTCTTCTTCCTTGTGCAGATTTATATTTATGCCCAATTAATCCGCTTGTATCCTGTTGAGGTTGCCCGTTTAGAAATGCTCCTACGATCTCTCGCGTGCCAATAGAGCCCATACCTATACTGGGTTTGAGGGCACCACAGCCGTTATCGCAGATAAACAGAATGGCAGGATGCTCTACGGCGCTTTTCTTTAGTTGGTGTTCTTTTTTACCTAGACTATTTACAATGGATGAATGTTGAAGTGTTACTGGTTGAGAATAATTTCTATAATTGCTTGACAAGTAACGTTGGCCAGGATGATAAGAGATATTGCTTGTTGAGCCGCGTTCAGTGAAAGTAAATATATGTTCGGATTGTGGGTCGCGCACGACGGCGCGAAAGAAAGCTTTTATTTCCTCGCCTTCAAAAAATCTGATGAAGTCTTTTGCCTCTGGAATTCCTATTGTAATCTTAGTATTTTTCTCGACTTCTCCAAACTCAGAATATAATCCTCCGAATTTATTAATTCCATGTTTTATTTCCATCCGACGAAGCTCGGATAAGAAGTTATCAATTGCATTGTGCCTGTCGAGAGCTTTGTCTGAGATGCTGGTTATTTCAACCGTGATGGCCTTCTGATCCGGCGTCCAGATAAAATCTGGGTTCCCAGGATGAGTGGTGCCGAAATCCACTATCGAGCCAAAATGAGATAAAGCATAGCAAATCGCCACTTCCCATTCTGCGCCTCTGGTATCGTCGGTTTCCCGTGCAAGTTTCTTTTTAAGCTCTGCTAACCGTTGGGGTTCCATAGATGCAGCTGTTTTATCGAGCATGCGCCGGACATTGCGGAGGCCGAATATCACCTCTTGCCTCTTTTGGTTGGTTTCATTGCAAACTTTTCCAACGGCGCTTTGATGAGTTGCTCGTAGCGGGCGAAGAGGAAGGCGACTCGTTCGGCGTCGGTGGCGAAGCTCTTGCGACCGTAGGCGGCGTCCACGGCGGTGTCGAGGGCGCGGTGGGCTTTCAGGAGGTCGGGGGGCATGGTGAGCGGGTCGTAGAGGTCGGCGAGTGAGGCGCCCTTGTGCGCGGCGCGGGCGTCGAGGACGGACTGAGCCGCTTTTTCGATGGTTGCCTTCGCTGTGGCGCTGGGGTTTTCGGGCCAGGGGTAGTTGTTGTAGACGGACGGAGAATAGCTAAGGTCGCTTTTCATTCGTCCCGTGACAGTCCGCACCCATGCCATATGCATCGTACTATTCATAACTCCGAAATGAAAAATCGTCGCCCCTACGATCATCTGCAATTTATTGCTCGCGATGTAGTCGGGAGTTAAGAATGCCATGGGAATGTATCGTCTTCCTTCAGACGATACTTCGGGCACCGCGAGATATGGCTTGCTCGGTTGCCGGTCTTGGGTGAAATGAGCTGGCATTTCTGCAAATTCACGGACGCTTTTTGTGGGACTGCCCAATCTTGCTTGTTTTACTTTCTGCAAGATGCCTTTCACAACAGGCAAATGAGACAAGTCCGCCGGTGTTGCATTTTTCAGCCATAAGCACCAACGATACTTCCCGGAAATCAATTCATCTCCACCTACATAGGGCATGATCCATATCTTTGCCGCGGGTTCCCTTGCCAATAATTCAGACTTCTCAAAATCATCCAAAATCAAATAACCGCCATCAGTCGGCTGACTGCCTTTTTTCATCTGCGGAATGCCTGGCATGGATTCTGTTCTGGAAGGCAGAATGATGTCCGGGCCACCGGTCAAATAGGGATTGATATTATTGACGGCAAGCCGGTGAGGCTCTGATTTGGGTGTTTCGTAGTCGAAGATGAATTTTCGTGCGAACACGCGGGACCCCTCACCCGCGTCGCTTCGCTCCGCGACCTCTCCCCGCAAGCGGGGCGAGGTCAGTGAAGACCCCCTCACCCGGCGCGCAGACGCGCCGACCTCTCCCCCTGACGGGGGCGAGGTCAAAACGC
>JAYVQF010000011.1:0-12404 GCA_043777195.1 Thermoanaerobaculia bacterium | reverse complement strand
ATCGAGATTGCCCTGCGCCTCGGTGACAATTTTTTCGATGTTGGAATCCGGAGTCATGCCGGAGAGCCCGTCGGTGCATATCACGAAAATATCGCCGGCCTGCAATTCCACCGGGGTGACATCCACCTTGGGGGTTTCCGGCATGCCCAGCGAACGGGTGATGACATTCTTGTAGGCGTGATGCTCAGCCTGCTCGGCGGTGATCAGCCCCATGCGAACCTGCTCGCCCACAAAGGAATGATCCTGGGTGATCTGGGTCAATTTACCCGCGCGCCAATGATAACCGCGGGAATCGCCCACATGGCAGTAAAACCCCTTGCCGCCCTCGATCGCCAACCCCACGACGGTAGTTCCCATCTTTTGCAGCGCCGGGGTTTCGGTGATGGCGTCGAGTATGCGCTGATTGGCCAGCTCAATGCCGGCCTTGAGGCAGTTGGCGCGGAAGGAAATTTCGCTGTCGTAATTGCCCGGCCAGGTCATCTCCTGGCCCTTCTCGTCCGCATGCGCCATGAAGTCAAGGACCGTGGTGACAGCAAGACGGGAGGCGACCTCGCCGCCCTCGTAGCCGCCCATGCCGTCGCACACCACGAAAACCGCGCGCTCGGGCAGCGATTGGGCGTAGTCCTCATTATTTTTGCGAACCAGGCCGACATGGGTTCGTTCACAGACGCGCAGTTTGGTCATGCCGGGCAAAGATACCTGATTCGCTCCGGAATTAAAAGTGACGCGGCGCACAAATATTGCGGCGCCCCGGGGATTTCGCCGCTAGGGGCTTACTTCGTCTCCCGTTTGTTCTGGTCATCACTCAGGGTGACGGTCTCATCCTGCGGCGCGGCCTTGGTCTGCACGGTGTCGTCGGCATCTCCGGCCCCGAAGGCCGTGAAGGGTCCCGGGTCATCGCAGCGCACGACCGCGATCGTGACATTGTCGTGGCCGCCGCGTTCGTTGGCCGCGTCAATCAAGCCCTGACAAAGCGCGTCGAGATCCTTATCCTTCGCCGCGCAAACGCCGCCGATTTCCGCGTCCGACAGCATGGAATTGAGGCCGTCCGAACAGAGGATGACGATGTCGCCCGCATGCATCGGCACGGTGTCCACATCCACCTTGAGTTCGCCCTTGGTACCCAGCGCGCGCGTGATGACATTGCGGAAGGGGTGGTGTTCCGCTTCGGCTTTGTCAATCAATCCAAGGCGCACCTGCTCCGCGATCCACGAGTGATCGTCCGTGATCTGGCTGAGTTCGCCGCCGCGCCACAGATAGCCGCGCGAATCGCCGACATGGGCGACAAACGCGTTGCCTTCGTCAAACACCGCGCCCACCGCGGTGGATCCCATGCCCTGCAATTCCGGCTTCTCGATGATGGCGGCGAGGATTTTCTGATTGCTCAGCATGATGCCGGTTTTCAGCCGGTTGCCGTTCATGGTGATCTGGTCGTCGTATTCGAAAGGCCAGGTGGAGTCGCCGTCCACGGGGTGATTTTCGAAAAAATCCTTCACGGTATCAACGGCAATCTGGCTGGCGACCTCGCCGGCGGCGTGCCCGCCCATGCCGTCGCACACCATGAAGACATGCATGTCAGGCAGGACGGTGAGGCTGTCCTCGTTGTTCTGCCGGCGGCGGCCGATGTCGGTTTTGGCGGAGTGGGAATATTTTGCCGTCATTCAAACCTTCTTGCGGAACATGCCGAGCAAGCCCCCGCCGTCGGCCGGTTTTCCGGCGCCCAGCGGTTCGGCCAGTGCGGCCAGCTCGAGATTTCCAGGAAAATTGGGTTCCGCCTGCTGATAAATTGCAAGCGCGCGGGATTTGAGCCCGGCTTCAAGATACACCTTGATCAGTTGCACGAAATACTGCGGCTGTTCGCCGTCCAGCTCAATCGCTCTTTCGATGCTTTCGACGCCGCGCCGCCGCCATTGCGCGTTCTTAAGGCAGACCAGCCCGAGCTGGAAATGAGCATCTGCCCAGCCGGGTTTGTGGCTCACCGCAGATTCAAATTCCTTGTAGGCGCCGAAAAAATCATTGGCCGCCAGTTTTTTCTGCCCGCGCGCCAGCGCCTGCTTGGCTTCCAAATCCGGGTTGATGCGGGTTTCGGGCTGCGCCGTGCCGGCCTTGCGCGCGCGGTCGTATTCCTGGCGGCCGGCGGGGCTGCGCAGGGTGTTGTAGGCGGCGGTGATTTCCCGAAACTCGGCTTCCGCGGCGGCGTGCGCCTCGGGGGCGGCCCGATCGGGATGCTTGCTCTTGACCAGCAGCCGGTAGGCGCTGACGATTTGCTCGTTCGACGCGGTTTCCGCGACGCCGAGGATGGCGTAATGACTGCGCTCAACAGACATGGGTTACCTGCATGTTGATTATAGAGCGGATGGCGCTCTTTCTCCGACGGCAATTCTACCGGATGCCGCGTACAGGGTAGAAACGATGAACACGGAGCTGTGAACGGGGGGGACAGAGAACGATGAGCGATGAACGATGAGCGGAAGAGACGGCGCGGGGGCGTTTTTTGCTCATCGATCATCGATCCCCTTTCCCCAGTTCATCGTTGAATGTTGATCATTCAGATTCCGAACGCCCACGCATCCGGAGTCGTTTCTTCTATCCTTCCCTCCATGGATCAGCTCGTCATTCACGGTGGCCGGCCGCTCAGTGGAACAATCACCGTCGCCGGCGCGAAGAACGCCGTCCTGGCCTGCCAGGCCGCGGCGCTGCTCACCGATGAGGAAGTCGTCCTCGAAAATGTCCCCGATGTCGCCGACCTGTCCGCGATGTGCCAGGTGCTTTCGCATCTGGGCTGCCGTTATGAGCGCTCGTCGGGCCGGTTGATCATCACGCCGCCCGCGGAAGTCTCCGCATACGAAGCCCCTTACGACTTGGTGCGCAAGATGCGCGCCAGCGTCCTGGTGCTGGGGCCGCTGGTGGCGCGGCACGGCCGGGCACGGGTGTCGCTGCCGGGCGGCTGCGCCATCGGCGCGCGGCCGGTCAATCTCCATCTGGACGCCCTCGAAAAAATGGGCGCGACGGTTTCCGTGGAACAGGGTTACATTGTCGCCTCCGCACCCAGGGAGACCCGGCGGCTCAAGGGCGCCGAGATTTTTTTCGACACGGTCACCGTGGGCGGCACCGAAAACGCGCTGATGGCCGCGTCGCTGGCGGAGGGCGTCTCCGTCTTGCATAACGCCGCACGCGAACCGGAGATCATCAACCTGGCCGGGATGCTGGGCTGCATGGGGGCGCGCATCGAAGGCGCCGGTACCAGCGTCATCACCATCGAGGGCGTGGAAAAATTGGGCGGCTGCCGCTACCCGATCATTCCCGACCGCATCGAGGCGGGCACCTATCTCATCGTCGGGGCTTTGCTGGGGGAACCGCTCACCGTGCGCGGCGCGCGGCACGAGCACCTGCGCGCGCTCCTCGACAAACTGCGCGAAGCGGGCGCGGAAATTTCCACCACGAATGATTCCGTCACGATTCGGCGCCCTGCGGGCGGCGGCTTACTTAAAGCCGTAGATATCCGAACCGCGCCGTTCCCCGGCTTCCCCACCGATGTGCAGGCGCAAATGATGACCCTCTTGACCCAGGCAAAAGGCAACTCCACCGTGCAGGAAACTATTTTCGAGAACCGCTTCATGCATATCAGCGAACTGAGCCGCCTCGGCGCAAAAATCAACTGCGACGGCCGCACCGCCGTGGTGTCCGGGCCGGTCGCCCTCTCCGGCGCGCCGGTCATGGCCAGCGACCTGCGCGCCTCCGCCTCCCTCGTCCTCGCCGGCCTCGTCGCCAGCGGCGAAACCATCATCCGCCGCATCTACCACCTCGACCGCGGCTATGACCGCATGGAAGAGAAACTGGCGGGCGTGGGGGCGGATATCAAGAGGGTGCGGGAGTAGGGCTTAGGGTCTGGGGTCTGGGGTCTGGGGTCATGAAAAAATATTGATTGCGTTTGTTTGAAATTATTCTTGAACTGAGAATTTATTTATCGGAACAAATACCCTATTTACGAAATCTTATCTGACCAGGCCCGAGGCCCCAGACCCGAGTCAACAGAGTTCGCCACCCGCAGTTTATGATCCCGTTCCCTGACCGCCACCTCACCCATGCTCACCTTCGACCGCTTCGATCTCACCGCGAAAAGCAACCCCAAACTGCAGCGGCTCACCGAGCTTTACCGCGAACCGGCGAGCCGGCGCGCTTCACAGGCCTTCGTCTTCACCGGGGCGCATGGCCTGTCCGAGGCGATCAAGGCACGCGCGCCGCTGGAAAGCCTGTTCATCTCGCCGCGCTTTCTCGAACGGGCGGATGGCCGGGCGCTGCGCGCTGCGGTGGAATCTTTCTATCTCTTCACGCTCCCTGACAGTCTGCTCGGCAGCGCGCTGAGCATGCCGAATCATCAGGGCGTCGCCGGGATTTGCCGCATGCCCGAGGGCGACCTTCCCGCGCCGGGAACGCTGTCCTTGCTCGCCGCGGGCGTGCAGGACCCGGGCAATCTCGGCGCCCTGGTGCGCGCCGCCGACGCTTTCAATGCCTCGCCGGTGCTGGTACTCGCGGGCGGGGCCGACCCTTACGGCGCCAAAGCCGTCGCCGCCTCTGCCGGTTCGCTGTTCCGCCTCTGGCCGCGGCAGGTTTCCCTTGAAGAATTACAAACCTGGCGGGACACGCACGACGCGAAACTCTACGGCTGCGACGCCCATGCTGGTGCGGAACTCGGCCTCGTCAAGCTGCTGCCGCGCGCGATGCTCGCCATTGGCCAGGAAGGCGCGGGACTTCCCGCCGAACTGCTGCCACTGCTGACGAACACGGTTCATCTCCCCCTCCCCGGCGAAGCGGAATCGCTCAACGCCGCGCAGGCGGGCGCGCTGGCGATGTTTTTGGCGGGGCGGGGATAATTCGGGGAAGCGGGGGGTCGCGCGTCGCGCTTACTCGATGCTCCAGAAATAACTCTGCGCGCTCGAGACCGCGCCGGCGTTCGTGTATGCGCCGCTGATGCCGCCGTTGTAATTCTCGACATACACAGAAAATGCTGAATTCTGGCTGCGGTTTATGCGCGCGGGGCTTGCGGCGCTGCATGCGGCGCAGTTCCAGGTGAGGACGGCGTCGGCGCCGGATTTTGCGACGCGCAGGTTGCTCGCGCGCGAAGTTCCGGCGGTATAGGTGTATTGCGCCGGCAAAAAACCGATGCGCGTGTCGGGATTGCGCACTCGTATGGAAACCAGACTCGGCGCATGCGGGGGCGTCGCCGTGCAGGTGATGACGGTGCCGCCCGTTTGCGTGCAGCCGATCGCGGGCACCCCGTCGAATTCGACCACCAGTCCATTCTGGAAATTGCTGCCGCAAATCTTGAACGCCTGGCCGCCCTGCTCGGGGCCGCTGCCGCTACCGGTCGCGCAGGTGCAGGTTGTGGAACCGTAGCAGGAGTAGTTGGCGGCCGGAAAGGTCGGCGGTGCGACCACCGTGATCGTACGCGTATACATGCCGCCGCCATAACTCCCGGAATAATATTGCACGGGGCAGCCGGTGCAGGTGGTGTAGACGAGCGAACTGATCGACAAATTATTAGGGTCGTAGCCCGCATTCACCTGGGTCCAGTGCTCGCCACCGTCGCCTGACAGATAGACACCGCCATTCACCGCGCCCGTTGCCCCGACCAGGATGTCGGTCCCCCCAAACACGGTCGTGGAGGAAAGTGTCGCGGAGAAATTTTTCGAGGTGGCTTCAAGGCCCGATCCCGTGCCGCTCACGGATTTCCAGGTCACGCCCCCGTCATTTGACCGGTACAGGCCCGTGGTTGTTCCCGCCACAACCTCGCGGCTGCCGCTGGTCGCGTTCACGCCCAGCGCCCGGATCACGGACCAGCTGCCGGCCGGCAGGACATAATCATTCGTACCCGGCGTCGGGGTCCAGGTCGTGCCATTGTCCGTCGAATATCGCGGCCCGGCACCTTGCGATACGCCCCACAGGCTCGCCGTCACGGCGGACGCCATCGACGATACGGGGCCCTGCCGCTTCGCCGCCGGATCGGTCAGGAATGTCGGGGTCAACTGCGGGTTGTAATCCATCTTCACCAGGTCCGACTGGGCGGGCTCCAGCGTGCTCCAGGATGAGCCATTGTTCACGGAGACCATCGAAGTGCCGTCGGAACGGGCGGCGTAGAGCCGGGTTCCATCCGAGACGAACGAGGTATAAGTGCCCGCGTTTGCGGACGCGATCGGCGACCAGGTCGTGCCGCTCAGACGCCACAGCCCCGCCCCTTCCACCGCCGCAATGGGATTGGCAGGCGCGGTGTCGGGAATCTGAATCGCGTTAACCTTGAGCCCGGCGGTGAGTCCGTTTGAGAATCCGGAAAATGAGCCGCCTTCATCGGTGGAGCGGAAGATGCCCTGATTCTCGGTGCCGGCGTAGACGGTCGTGCCCCCGTCACTGGCAACGGTGCGAAGCGTGCCCGACAGGAACGAGACCGCACCCTGGGTGGCCACCGGCACGAACGATCGTCCGCCGTCAGTGGAGCGGTAAAGTCCGTCCCCGGAGACGCTCGCGTACATCGGGGAATTGCTGCTGCTGCGTCCGTCAAAACCCGGCCCGAACGCAAATCCGTAAAGCGAACGATAGGTCAGGCTGGTGGTCAGCACATTGCTGAACGAAGCACCGGAGTCGTCGCTGCGGTAGAACCCGCGGGTGCCCGCGCCCAGGGCGAGGATCATCCCGTCCAACGGATAGGCAGGGGAGAGCGCGATGAGCGATATCGTGCCGGTGGCGGTATAAACGGTCGTCCGTGTCACGCCGCCGTCGGTCGATCGCTGGATCAGCGAACCGCTGCCGATATAAACCGTTTTCTGTACGGTGCCGTTGGCCGCGCCCTGGTTGTATACCGGCGACAGCGAGAATGCATACACGGGAGCGGCGCCCACCTGCACCCAAGTAATCCCGCGATCGGTGCTGGCGCAGAGACGGCTATCGAAGGAATTTTGCAGGAACACCGTATTGTCCATCGCAAAGGATGGGGAAAACTGGAAATCGGAAATTCTCACGGTGGTCGGGAAACAACCGTTCAGCGCGCTCACCAAGGCGAAATTCGATCCGCCGTCTGCCGAGCGGTACAGCGGACCGCCGGAACCGGCGGTCACCAGCACCACGCCGGAGGCCGCGGTGTAATCCGGAGAAATTTCGGTGATCGCCCCGCCGCTGAAGGACACCGGCAGCCCGGTGCTCAACTCGCTGAAGGTCGCCCCCCGATTGACGGAACGGTAGAGGCCGGCGTAGTTGGCGAGAAAAAGCGTTCCGTCAGCCGCGTAACTCCGCGAAAGTGTCACCGAGGCGATCGGGTAGGAGAACATGAGCGGGTCGTTCATCCGCTGCGTGAGGGTTTGTCCGGCATCGTCACTCTGCATCCAGTATCCATTGCCGCCGGTCAGCAGCGCCGAACCGCTGATCGAGAGCCGGGACAGCGTCTGGGTGTGGATGCCGTTGTCGCGCGACGCCATGATCCGGCCCTGATCCTGACTCCATTCCAGCCCCATTTCATCCGAGAGGTAGAGTGCCGGCATGCCGACTGCATCCAGCGCCGCGGCGACACCGTTGCCATAGGTATAAGCGACGCGGTGGCGGCGTGAAGGCATGCGGACCAGTGAACGGCCGTAATCGTCGCTATACACGGCGCCCGCGGTCTGCTCCACGCACCAAAGCCGGGGATTCTGGGCCGTGCGGGGCTCGAAACGGCAGCCGCCGAACCGCCAATTGCTCTTTGCACCATTGGAGAAAGTCAGCCCGCCGTCCGTGGAGATCCTGATTTGCGAATAGTAATTCGTGGTGTATACGACCGTGCGATCGATGGCGAAATTCAGGGAGATCGCGATGTAATCGGTGTATCCGGTGGAACTGTCAACCAGTTGCCAGGTGGACCCCCCGTTCCCCGAGCGGTGCAATGCGTAGCCGGTTCCGTAACTGCTGACGGCGAAAAGGACGATGCTGCCCGTACCATCCTTCGTCGCCTGCAAATCAAGGATGTCCGCGCAGGTGGTCGGACAGCCGGTGGCGATGGTGCCGAGCAGGGTCCAGCTGGTTCCCGCGTTGAGGGTCCGGTACAACTGCACGCTCGTGGCGGTCGAGCTCGCCGTCGTGTAGAGGGTCCGGTCGGTCACGAAATCAGGGCTGAATGCGATGGCGTGGTGATAGTCACTCTCGGTAGGCAACCCGCCGTTGGCAAGCGCATAGGTGACCCCGTGATCGGTCGATTTCCAAACGCGGTTCGAGCGCGTGTCCTTGCGAAACAGGGTGCGCGCGTCCGCGGTCACAAGGTTGAGACCGTCGTAAATCGGCGATAGCGCGAAAGGCCCATACACCGGCCAGAGGGCTTGTGGGGCCGGCGCAGTGAAAGTCGCGCCGTTATCCGTCGAACGGAACAACGCCCCGCCGCCACTCATCGCGAACACCGTGGAATCCGTGACGAATTTGGGCGAGAGCATCACCGTGTATATCCCGCCGTTGGTGTTAGCCACCCGGTTCCACTGGCTCGACTGGCCGGGCGGTTCGATCGTCAGGGTGTAGGTGCGGTCCGCCGTTGCGCTGAGCGAATCCGTCGCGCGGAAGGTGTAGGTGTAACTGCCGACGGCGGTTGGCGTGCCCGATAATGTCCCGGTGGCCGCTGAAAAACTGATGCCCGGCGCATCCGTCACGCTCAACTGCGTAAATGTATACGGCCCGGTTCCCCCGGCGCCGGCGAGCGTGGTCCCGGCGTAGGGAATCTTCACGATGCCTGGAGAGAGTTCCAGGTTCTGGATCATCAGCGGCTGGGTGATGCGGATTGAGAGTGCCTTGGTGGCGATCGCCGCCAGGCTGTCCGTAACCCGCGCCGTAAAGCCGAAGCTGGCGGCCGCGCACGGTGTGCCGCTGATCGTGCCGGCCGTGGAAATCGTCAGGCAGTTGGGCAGCTGCCCGGCGGAAATCGACCAGGTGTAGGGGGCGGTGCCGCCCGTCGCGGTGAGCGCTTGCGAATACGGCGTCCAGACGACCCCGTCGGGGAGGCTGCTGGTCTGGATGGTCAGTTGCGCGGCAACCGCGAACGGCGTGGAAAGCAGGGCCAGAAGTAATAGGGTTCGATTCATGATAATTTTTCCCTATTCCACATTCCAAAAATAACTCTGTGCGCTGGAGAGCGCACCGGTGTTGGTGTAAGTTCCGCTGATGCCGCCGTTGTAGATTTCGAGATACTGGGAATACGCGGTATTTTGGGCGCGGTAAAGGCGGGCGGGATGGGCGGCGTCGCAACCGGTGCAGGTCCAGGTGAGCAGCGCGTCGCTGCCGGATTTCGCGACCGTGAGACTGGCCGTTCGCGGTGTGCCGACCGTGTAGGTGTAGTTCACCGGCAGGTTGGTGGCGCGGGTGTCGCTGTTGCGCACGCGAACTTGCGCGGCGCCCGGTGTATGCGCGGGGGTGCCGCTGGCGCCGGAGGGGCATACAATTTGCGTGGAGCTCACGGTGCATCCTCCGCCGGAATAGTTTGTATAGACCGGCACGCCGTCGAATTCGATCACGGCGCCGCTCGCGAAATTGCTGCCGCACAATTTGAAGGCCTGACCGCCTTCTTCCGGTCCGGTGAAGGCGCCGGTGCCGCAGGTGCAGCCCGAGCCCGTGCACCAGCTCGCGCTGGTCGTATAGAAAGGCGGGGCGACGACGGAGACGGTGCGGGTGTATAGGCCGCCGCCATAGGCGCCGGAGTAATACTGCACCGGACATCCGGAGCAGCTGGTGGAGATGAGCGAGGTAATGGAGAGCGTGGCGGAATCGTAGCCGGAATTGATCTGCGACCAGTGTTCGCCGCCGTCGCCGGAAAGATAGACGCCGCCCGTGGCGCTGGTACCGCTCGCGCCGACCAGGATGTCGGTGGTTGCAAAGGCGGTGGCCGTGGTCAATATGGCGGTGAAGTTTTTGGCGGTGCCTTCCAACCCGGAACCCGCGCCCGTGAGCGAGCGCCAGGTGTCGCCACCATCCCTGGTTTTGTATAGACCGCCGTTGTAGCCGGCGATCACTTCGCGCGCGGCCGTCGTGGCATTGAGACCGAGCGCCTTCACCACCTGATAATTGCTGACGGCGGGGAGGGTGTAGTCATTGCCGCCCGGGGTGGTCGTCCAGGAGGCGCCCGAGCTCGTCGAATAACGCGGGCCCAGACTCGCCGACACCGACCACAGGCTGGCATTGCTGCCCATCGGCACCCGCGGCCCCATGAAGGCGTCCTCGCGGCTCGCCAGGGTGGGCTGGGTGGAGTTATTGAAACTCGCCATCACCAGGTTGGTCTCGCCCGAGGCCAGCGCCGTCCAGCCGCTGCCGGTCTTGTCAGCACGCATCGAGACGCCGTCCGAGCGGATGGCATAGAGATAGTTGGTATCTTCCGTGAAGTTCACAAAGTTGCCGGCGTTCACCGCGGCGACCGAGGTCCACTGGGTGCCATTGTATTGGTAGATCCCCTGACCGGTGATGCTGCTCAGCGGAGCGGTGACCGCCAGGCTGGGAACGGTGACGCCCAGCACCGCCTGCCCATCGGGCAAGCCCAGCGAAATGTCGTCAAAGGTGATGCCGCCATCGTCGCTGCTGAAGACCCCGTCGTCGCTGGCGGTCAGCAGGGTGCCGGCGGTGGTGGTGGTCGCCGCCTGCGGGCCGATGAATTTTCCGCCTCCCGCGAGGCCCAGAATCCCGCCGCTGGAACGCGTCATGCCGCGAAGGTTGAGTGATTCAAAATCGTAGCTCGTGACGGGCTGGAAGGTTCTCGCGCCGTCGGTGGTGCGATAGAGACCCCCGCCGTGGGTTGTCACCAGCGCCACGGAATTCGTGGTGTTGTTGCCGTTGAATGACGGGGTCATGTAAATCCCGGTGATGATGCGGCCGCGCAGCAAATCGGCGCCCCCCAGCGGCTGGGCGACGCCGGTTGTCGCATCGAAGCGGTAAAGCCCGCCGGGTGCGGCGAAAGAGCGGTTGACCGCGATCAGCGCGAGCCGATCCACGGCATAGTTGGGCGAAAAGTATGCCCGCGCATAGACGATGCCCTGCAAAGTCGTGATGGCCGGCGTCTTGACATTGAGCCAGCTCAGGCCGCCGTCGGTGCTGTAAAAGATTTGATAGAGCAGAAAGTCGGTACGCAGTGAAAGCTTGTCAACCCCGGTACTGGAGTCGGCGTTGGTTGGCGCGGAGCTGATAGTGCCGATGAAAGGGGCGCCGCCGCCGCCCAGCAGAATCGTCCAGGTTGTGCCGGAATCATTGCTGACACAGATGCCGCCATCGCCGCTGCGGTAGAGGGTATAGCCGCCGCCCAGGCGCGGGGATATTCCCAAGCCGTCCGTCTCGGTCCGGGTGCTCTGGTTGCAGCGGGAATCCATGCCGTTGGCGCTGCCGAGCCCCGTGAATGTCACGCCGCCGTCGGTTGAGCGGAACAGGCCCCCCAAACAGCCAACATACATCGTGCGTTGCGGCTGGCCGACCCGGGAGTCAAACCCCGGGACGAATACGAGGGTACGGCAATCGTTATACATCACCTGGGTGAAGGTGAACCCGCCGTCGGTGGTGCGGTAGAGAGAGGGAATCGCACTGCCAAAATTGGATTTCACACTGAGGAAGAAGGTCTTGTCCAGCGCGAAGGACGGCGATACCCCCGCAAGCAACAAATTCGGCACTTCGATCACTACACTGGGGGACACCCGCAGATTCCGCACCTGTACGAAAGTGAGGCCGCCATCGCGGCTGCGCAGGAAGCCGCCGTCGGTCGCGGCCACGACGAAATTGCCCGCGCCAGAGACCGAGGCCGCCTTGATGGTGGCGAGGCCGGTCTGCCGCGGCGCGAAGATGTCGCCATTGTTGGTTGAAACGGTCAGTCCGCCCTGCGTGCCCGAATAGAGGTCGCCCACGACGCTGCCCGCCGCCAGTTCGCTTCCGAACACCGGCCCCTGCGGCCGCATGCCGGTGGCGTAAACCGGGAGGAAAGTATTGCCCAGATCCTCGCTCATGCCGAGCGCGTAATTGCCGCCGAGATTTTTGAAATAGAGCGCGGTGCGCACGCCATTGTAACCAAAGGCCAGGTTGTAGCCCTGCGGCCCGAGCTGCGTCCAGGTGGCGCCGCCGTCGAGACTGCGCAGGAGATAGTGTTGTTCGACCGAGGCGACCATCTCGACATTCTCGAAGAAGACGGCGGGGGTGCTGGCATAAGCGGGAGAGATGACGAAACGCCGGAAATTGCGGCCGGCGGCGGGCGTGTAAATCACGCTCCAATTGACGCCGCCATTCGTCGATTTGAACATCTTGTTGTCATAAATCGCGAACAGCGTATTGTCCACGGCGTAATTCGGCGAGACTTCAAGCTGCGCCACTCCGGCCATACCTGCGGCAAAGCTGAATATCTGGCTCCAGCTTTCCGGCAGCGTGGTGGAACGGTAGAG
>JAYVQF010000010.1:0-3185 GCA_043777195.1 Thermoanaerobaculia bacterium | reverse complement strand
AAGCGGTGCAGGGCCAGCGCCAATAGCAGCCGGTGATTTTTCAGATTCGTAAGTTTGTGAGCATCCGGAAAATCGGGGTGCGCGTTCAGAAAATCGGTTAGCAATTTGAATCGCTTGTGTGCCTCCGCTTCTCGGTCGAGCATCGGCCGCCCGTCACCGAACGGGTCATACATTTTCGGTGCCACCTTGAAAAAGTCGCCGTTCACCAGCGAATCGAACGCGGCTTCCTGCCGGATGTCCTGACCCGCGACGGGCGGAATGGAAGCCAGCACATACCCCGCATACATGGAAGTCGGGTATTTATCCAGCAAGAGTCGGTCGCATTCACTCTGCGGCGTGCATGTGCGATGAATGTACATCTCCTCGTATGCGCCTTTGTCGACGCCCTGCGGGGCGAGAATTTCAATTTCCGCTGATTCAGAATATACGACGCCTTCCCAAACTTTTTTTCCGTAAATTCGTTTCCCGTTCTTTCCTGTCAACTCCCCCGCCGCTTTGACATAGCCTCTCACAATCCATGTACCGGGCTCCTCCATGACTTGGCACACCATGCTCGTCTGGTCATGCCAATCGGCGGGAACCGGGGTCGGGTCCGCGCCGATAACGGTAAGCCCCGCGTCCTCCTCATAGTTGCAGCGGGGGTTGACGGGCTTCCCGTCCGCGCGCCTGACTTCGATGTTGAACACGAAGCCCGGGCTGATGTTGGCGACGGTGACCGGCTTTCCGGAAACATTCTTTGCTTCGGCTTCGACCCGGATCATCGTACCGGGCAGAACGGAGCGGGGGAAGCGGGTCAGCGTGACCGAGAACGGCTCCGCACCGAAGAGGGTGATCGAGCCAGCGATCGCGAGAAAAACGAGGTGTTTCATGATGTACTCCAAAAAATACAGTCAATTGGGATCGCTGTGGGTTCTGATCGCGGAATCGAGTTTGAATTGCGGCGCGCATGCGGCGTCACCCGACAGCAGGTCTTCGACATCGAACCGGGTGTCTATATTCTGATCAATGCTTGTAACCATCAGACTGAATACCGTGGCGGCGCCCCCCAATCCGCAATGCGAATTCGCCGCATCACACCAGGCGGGAGTGCCGTCCGCATCATGGGCTGTCGGGTTCACATGGCACCGATTGAGTTCAAACTGATGCCCCGGTTCGTGCGCCGTCGCGTTCTGGATGTTGCGTGAAATGATGTCGGCGGCACCGCCCTGATCCTCGTATGTCTTGATGAACAGGTACGACATGTCATACGTGGAGACGGTATAGCCGCCGCGATAGGTGATCGGATTAACATCCTTCTGAGACTTGATTGCGCCGATCACATGAATATAGTTGCCCGGCGTATTGTCCGGCGGTATTGGTCCGCCAGTGACGGGGTTTTTGTTTGCAAACCACATGTAATGGAACATGGCGACCGGAGGCTGCTGTATGTTTGCGAAGTCGAAGAAGCTCTGCGGAAGAAATGGTATCGCCCCGGCGCCGCTGGGAGGAAACATAAACTCGGTGAATGCATCCCCGAACGCTTGAGGGATTTTTGAAGGATCGGCGTCATAAAAGCAGGCGTTGGGGCCGTTGATGGTAGCTTGCAAACAAGGCGCGCCGACGGAGTTTGTGAGGGCTCCCAATGCGGCGCTTCTACCGGTTGCTATTGAAAAGTTAATAGTGGGTGGAGTGGTTGATACCGGGTTGTCGCTACTGGCGGCCCACATCAGACCAACTGATAATTTCAGATTCACGTCAAGCTGAATGAACCTTGTGTTTGGATTAAAGCCAGGGCGTTCATCAATGACTTTCGCGGTCACAGCCGTTGCCCCCTCAAACGGCCGGTCGGTCTGGAACAGCGTCACTTTGTCGTTGATCTTGAGCCGGTCAGCCGCGCCCCAATCAAAAACTTCTACAATGTTGCAGCCCGCATATCCCGTTGTCCCGCAGGTCGCCGGGTCAAAATCCCGCGCCAACAGCGCCCCTCTCCTGAACATTTCATCCCGCTCCACATACACCCGTTTCCACGCGGTGACGATGCCGCTTTCGCCTTTGATGTGGTAGTTTGCATCGTATCCGACGGTGCCGGGGATGAAGTTGGTGAAGGAGGCGCGCAGTTGGTAGTTGTCGCCGGCGTAGCGTTTGGTGATGAGGGCGTTGACGAAGATGTAGCCGTAGACGCCGGGATTCGCGACGCAGAGCCATTTTTTCGTCTGCCCGGAGGGCGGCGTGTAGGTGGGGCAGCCGGAGGCGTCGTCGTCGGTGAGGCCGAAGTCGTCCGTATTGTCGCCCCAGCTTTTGTTGTCGCAGCCGTCGGCGGACGCGCCCGGTCCGGGAACGCTCTTGTCACAGCCGGCGGGCGCGGCGCCGGGCGCAGGCGCATACGGCGCGGTGTCTTTCGGATCGGCGAGGTGGAGGTAGAGGTAGGGCGCGATCGTGGTGGGAACATAGGAATAGACCGTGAAGCGGTAGCGCCGATCCGCGCTCTGGCACGGCGCGTCGGCGGGCAGGACGGTGCAGTCCACCGGATATTTGTCGGTCGCCACCTGTTTCGAGATCAGCACCCGCGTGGGGCGGGTGGGGACGACGAACAGTTCGGGATCGTTGCCCCGGATCACCGTGGTCGGCCGGCTGAACATCAGGTAGCCGATGTGGTCAGCCTTGCCCCGCGCAAAGCTGTGGCTGGTCGAACCGTACCAACCGAAATCGAACCGCTCGCTCGTCGTGTAACCCTGCGCGCCGGCAATAATGGTCGTTTCCACGAAGCTGTAAGCCGTGGCAGTGCACGCCGCCGGGCGGAGCGCCCAGACATTTCTGTTTCCATCAATACCCTGGACGGCGGGGACCGGGTCCGGAAAATAGACGAGCGGGAAGGGATCCCCGCGCGGCGGGGCGAAGGTGAATCCGCCCACCGCCGGATCGATGTTCCCCGCGAGGTCGGTGAGCGTGGTTCCCTTCGCCACCCGCCGCACCTTGCCGGTCGCGTTATCGAGCAGCCAGACGAACGCGCCCGCCGTGTTCGAGCTGTCCCGCGGATTGAGCGCCATCCCGGTGACCAGCGGCACCGAGGAGGAATTGGCGCCCCAGCAGACGCTATTGCCGCCGTCGCGGGTCGAGGAGAAATCGGGCGCGGAGGCCGCACGCGGCAGCAGCGCCACCGCGTCGCCCCCGGCCGCGCTCGCGACCGGAATCGCGCCGTCCTTGAA
>JAYVQF010000009.1:0-12619 GCA_043777195.1 Thermoanaerobaculia bacterium | reverse complement strand
AAATCACGAAAGCCCAGCTCAAACAGATCGCCCAGCAAAAGATGGTTGATCTCAACACCACCGATATCAACGCCGCGATGCGCACCATCGCCGGCACCGCCCGCAACATGGGCATTGAAATCGCTGAATAATTTTCCGCAGGAATATCGTCATGGCCAAAGGCAAAAAATACCTCGCTGCAATCAAGCAGGTGCAGAAGCGCCCCTACCTCCTCGAGGAGGCGGTGCCGCTGGTGCAAAAAATCGCCAGCGCGAAGTTCGACGAGACCGTCGAGCTGCACATGCGCCTGGGTGTGGACCCCAAGCACGCCGATCAGATGGTGCGCGGCACTGTGGTGCTGCCGCATGGACTGGGGCAGACCAAACGCGTCGCCGTGGTCGCCCAGGGTGAAAAGATCAAGGAAGCACAGGACGCCGGCGCCGATGTTTTCGGCGGCAATGAACTGGTCGAAGAGATCAAGAATGGCCGCCTCGACTTCGACGCCCTCATCGCCACCCCCGACATGATGCGCCAGGTCGGTATGCTCGGCAAAGTACTCGGCCCCAAGGGACTCATGCCCAACCCCAAGACGGGAACCGTCACCCTCGATCTCAAGAAAGCAATCACGGAAATCAAAGCCGGCCGCGTGGAGTTCCGCGTTGACAAATTCGGCATCATCCATGTCCCCGTGGGCAAGAAATCCTTCGCCGCCGACAAACTGGTGGGCAACGCGCACGCCATGATCAGCGCCATTATGAAAGCCAAACCCCCCGCCGCCAAGGGCAAATATGTCCGCTCCAGCTTCATCGCCGCCACCATGAGCCCGTCGGTGCAGCTCGACACCTTCGCGCTGGAAGCCGCTTCCTGAACCGCGTTCAGCTGAATGGCTCTGCTCCACAAAGTGCTAATTTCAATTAGGTAACCGTCATGTCAAACCCCCAGAAAGTCGCCGCCCATCCCAGCGCGGATAAAAAAAACAAGGTCGAGAAGCTCGCCAAGCTGTTCGCCGGCGCCAAGGGCGTTTTTCTTGTTGATTTCACCGGCCTCAATTCGGTCAAGACCACCGAGCTGCGCCGCAAGATCAAGGAAACCGGCAGCCGCTATGTGATCGCCAAGAATACCCTCGCGATGCGCGCCGCCGCCGGCACCCCTGCAGAAGGCTTGCGCGATCTTTTCAAGGGCACCACTGGCCTTGCGGTCAACGCGGACGACCCGGCGGTTTTGGCCAAGGCGCTGCATGCCTTCCAGAAGGAAAACGCCGAATTCTTCAAATTCAAGGGGGGCGTGATCGAAGGCGCCCGCTTCGGCGCCAAGGAATTGGAGGCTGTCGCCACCCTGCCGAGCAAGGATCAAATGCGCGCCATGCTCATCGGCACCATTCAGGCCCCGGCCGCGAAGCTGGCCCGCCTGCTGGTCACCCCCGGCACTCAGGTCGCCCGCTGCGTGGGCGAACGAGGCCGCCAGCCCGGCTGAAAAACCCCCGCCAGCCCGGCTTAAAAACCGCGTCAGCCTGACTGAAGCAAACAAATTAACTAATAACTCCAAACCCTGAAATTTCTCACCCGTTAAATCATTAAAATTTCGCAATTCCCTTAGGAGTCCTCCCATGGCCGATCTGAACACCATCGTTGAAACCCTGTCCTCCCTCTCCGTGATGGAGGCCGCCAACCTCGCCAAGCTGCTCGAAGAGAAGTGGGGCGTCTCCGCCGCCGCTCCGGTGGCTGTCGCCGCCGCGGGCGCAGCGCCGGCCGCTGCCGCCGCTGCGGAAGAGCAGACCGAATTCGATGTCATCCTCAAAGCCGCCGGCGAAAAGAAGATCAATGTGATCAAAGTCGTCCGTGAGCTGACCGGCCTGGGTCTGAAAGAAGCCAAGGATCTCGTCGATGGCGCCCCCAAGACCGTCAAAGAAAAGGTCAACAAGGAAGACGCGGCGAAATACCGCAAGGCTCTCGAAGATCAGGGCGCAGTCGTCGAGGTCAAGTAAGTGCCCTTCAGCGCCCTTCGCGCGCGCTGAAAATCAGGCCCGGTGCGGGCAGCGGTTCACCCCGCTGCTACGCCGGGCGTGTCCCGTTTTTCAAGCTCCATTCCGAGCCGCCGTCACCCCCTTCACCGCCAAGCTATCGGCCCCGCCCTGCTGAATCGCTGTCTGCCGCGCAGGCTTACCCGCATCCGCCCCGTCCGCGCTGCCGTCCTCGTTTCCGCATCCACTCCGCCAGGAGGCGTCCATGTCTGAGCAGACCGCCCAAGATCTCACCCCGCGCCATTCGTTCTCCAAGATCCAGCGCGAGATCCCGGTGCCCGATCTGGTCGAGGTGCAGACCTCGTCCTACAAAAAGTTCCTGCAGCTGTTCGACCTGCCCGAGGAACGCAAAGAGACCGGACTCGAAGCCGCTTTCCGCTCGATCTTCCCGATCGAAGACGCGAAAGGTAATTGCGTCATCAAATATGTCCGCTACGCCATCGGCGACTGGGAATGCCGCTGCGGCCACCTCAAAGGGGTGGAGCACCTGCGCACCTCCTGCAAATTCTGCAAGGGCGACCTGGTGGTCACCGAACCGATGCTCGACGAGGCCAAATGCGGCCATTGCGGTTATCTCAACCGGGGCATCGTGAAGCGCTGCCCCTCCTGTGATTCGCCGGCCGATATGAAGATCAAGCACGGAGAGGACGAATGCCGCGAGAAGGGCATGACCTACGGCACGCCGCTGCGCGTCACCCTCCGTCTTGAAGTGTACGACCGCGATCTGGCCACCGGCACCAGCGCCCTGCGCGACATCAAGGAAGAGGAAGTTTATTTCGGCGATATTCCGCTGATGAGCGAGAAGGGCACCTTCATCATCAACGGCACCGAGCGCGTCATCGTCTCGCAGCTGCACCGCTCGCCCGGCGTTTTCTTTCAGCATGACGCCGACGAGGGGCTCTATGTCGCCAAGGTCATCCCCTACCGCGGGTCCTGGGTTGAGCTCGAACTCGATGATAAAAAACAGCTGCATGTGCGGGTGGATCGCAAACGCCGTTTCAACGCCGTGACTTTCCTCAAGGCGCTGGGCACCCCCAACACCAAGGATCTCATCGCCCGTTTTTACAAAGTCGATCGGGTCGAGATCAAGGATGGCGGTCTGCAACTCGCGCTGCCCGCCCACCTCGAGGAAATCATTCCCGCGGTGGATGTCAGCGATCCCGAAACCCACGAAAAATTGGGTGACGCCGGCCGCAAACTCAAGCGCGCCCAGCTGCTCAAGTTGCGCCGTTCCAAGCTGCACAGCATGGAAATCACGCGCGCGACCCTGGTCGGCGCCTCCCTGGCGGAAGAATTGGTGGACACCGCGACCGGCGAGGTGCTGCTCGGCATCAACCAGCCGCTCACTGACGAAATGCTGGACAAGGCCGCCGCCGCCGGCATCACCCAGATCAAATGCTTCTTCCCCGAGAAGGACGAGATCGGACCGTCGCTCGCCAATTCGCTGCTCAAGGACAACCTGCGGCAGATCGAAGAGGCCTATGTCGAGTTTTACCGCAAGATGCGTCCGGGCGACCCGCCGACCATCGAAGGCTCGAAGGATTATTTCCAGAAGCTTTTCTTTGATCCCAAGCGCTATGACTTCTCGCGCGTCGGCCGCCTGCGCTATAACCAGAAGCTGGGCAAAACCACGCCGATGGACGAAAAAGTCCTCACCGCCGAGGATTACTACCAGGTCGCGGATTACCTGCTGCGCCTGCCCAAGAACCATCCCGGCATCGACGACATCGACCATCTCGGCAACCGCCGCATCCGCGCCGTGGGCGAACTGCTCGAGAACCATGTGCGCATCGGCCTTTCCCGCATGGAAAAAGCCATCAAGGAAAAGATGATGGTCATGCAGGATTTGGCCACCGCCATGCCGCACGATCTCGTCAACGCCAAGCCGATGTCCTCGGCCATGAACGAATTCTTCGGCCTCGGCCAGCTTTCGCAGTTCATGGATCAGACCAACCCGCTCAGCGAAGTCACCCATCGCCGCCGCCTCTCCGCCCTCGGGCCCGGCGGCCTTTCGCGCGAGCGCGCCGGCTTCGAAGTGCGCGATGTGCACCCGTCGCACTACGGCCGCATCTGCCCGATCGAAACCCCGGAAGGGCCGAACATCGGCCTCATCACCTCGCTCTCCATCTACGCGCGCGTCAACGAGTACGGCTTCATTGAAACGCCCTACAAGAAAGTCGCGCACGGCCGCATCATCAACCATGTCCGCGTCACCTTTGTCGGCAACGGCAACTGGAAACTCGGCGAAGTGGTTGAAAAGAACGAGCTCGAAAGCGAAAACCGCACGCTCAAGCGCGACGGCAAATTGCCGGTCGAGGCCGTGGAAACCGCTTTCTATATGACCGCGTGGGACGAGGAAAAATATGTCATCGCCCAGGCCAACATCAAGATTGACGACAATGGCAAGATCGGCGACGAAAAGGTGAATGCCCGCAAGGGCGGCATCGCCATTCTCTCCGAACGCGAGGAAGTCGAATATGTCGACATCTCGCCCAAGCAGCTGGTCTCGCTCTCCGCCGCGCTCATCCCTTTCCTCGAGCACGACGACGCGAACCGCGCGCTGATGGGTTCCAACATGCAGCGTCAGGCGGTGCCTTTGCTGCAGCCGCAATCGCCGATCGTGGGCACCGGCATGGAAGGCAAAGCGGCGCGCGACTCGGGCGCGGTGGTGGTGGCGAAACGCCCCGGCATCGTGGACCTCGTGGACGCCGAACGGATCATCGTGCGCGTCTCGGGCGAGCACAAGAAGGGCGAAGAGACCTTCGACTTCGGCGCCGACATCTATCCCCTCATCAAATTCAACCGCACCAACCAGGACACCTGCGTCAACCAGCGGCCTTTGGTGGCCCCCGGCCAGCGGGTCAGCCGCGGCGATGTGCTCGCCGACGGCCCCTGCACCCAGCAGGGGGAACTGGCGCTCGGACGCAATGTCACCGTCGCCTTCATGCCCTGGCGCGGCTATAACTTTGAAGATGCGATCATCCTGTCCGAGAAGCTGGTCAAGAACGATGTCTTCACCTCCATTCATATTGAAGAGCTGGAGATTGAAGCGCGCGAATTGAAGCTGGGCAAGGAAGAGATCACCCGCGACATTCCGCATCTCAACGAGAACCTGCTGGAAAGCCTCGACGATGCCGGCATCGTCAAGATCGGCACCTTCGTCTCGCACGGCGATATTCTCGTTGGCAAGATCACCCCCAAGGGCGAAACCCAGCTCAGCCCCGAGGAAAAACTCCTCAAGGCGATCTTCGGCGAGAAATCAGCCGAATACCGCGACGCCTCGCTCAAGTGCCCTGCGGGCATGGAAGGCACCGTCGTCAATGTGAAGATCTTCACCCGTCGCGGCGAGGAAAAAGACGCACGCTCGATGGAGATCCTGGAAGAGACCACCCGGCAGATGGAAAAGGATCTCAAGGATCAGGAGCGCATTCTGCGCGAGGAAAACCGCAAGTATCTCTCCGAGATGCTCGAAGGCCTCGTCCTCGACGACGAACTGCGCAACGATGAATCAGGCGAGGTCATCCTCAAATCCGGCACCAAGCTGACCGCAAAAATTCTCACCCACCTCAAGGCGGAAGATCTTTCCCGCCTGCCCATCCCGCGCACCGAACGCGAAGTGCTGCGCGAAATCGCCATGCTGGAAGAACGCACCCGGCGCAAGATCGAAATCATCCAGCGCGAACATGCGGCCAAGATCGAGGAGATGAGCAAGGGCGACGATCTCTCCCCCGGCGTCATCAAGCTGGTCAAGGTCTATGTCGCGATGAAGCGCAAAATCAAGGTCGGCGACAAGATGGCCGGCCGTCACGGCAACAAGGGCGTCATCTCGGTGGTGCTGCCCGATCAGGACATGCCGTTTCTTCCCGATGGCACCCCGGTGGACATCGTGCTCAACCCGCTGGGCGTCCCCAGCCGTATGAATATCGGACAAATTTTGGAAACCCATCTCGGTTGGGCGGCCCTCGCGCTCGGCCTGAAGGTGGCCAGCCCGGTGTTCGACGGCGCGCGCGAAAGCGAAATCACCGCCCTGCTCAAGAAGGCCGATTTCGCCACCGACGGCAAGACCGAACTCTATGACGGACGCACCGGAGAAAAATTCGAACAGCGCGTCACCGTCGGCAACATGTTCATGCTCAAGTTGGCGCACATGGTGGACGACAAGATGCACGCCCGCTCCATCGGCCCCTACTCGCTCATCACCCAGCAGCCGCTGGGCGGCAAGGCGCAGTTCGGCGGCCAGCGCTTCGGCGAAATGGAAGTCTGGGCGCTTGAAGGCTACGGCGCGGCGAATATCCTCCAGGAAATCCTCACGGTCAAGTCGGACGATGTCTTCGGTCGCACCAAGACTTACGAGACGCTGGTCAAGGGGGATCCGCCCGAGCCGCCGGGACTGCCGGAATCCTTCAATGTGCTGGTGAAGGAATTGCAGGGCCTCGGCCTGCAGGTCAACTTCATCAAGCCGGATGACGCGGACGAACCGGGCAATTCCATCAACGCCGTCGCCTGAGTTCTCTCCCGCAACATCCTTCAAAAAAAATATCGCCATGATTCTTCTTCCGCCCCGCAGACTGATTGCCGCCGCCCCCCGAGCGGCGCACATCGACGCGCGGCGGAATCTTCCCCTCTTCGGGTCAACGCCTCGGAGGCTCCCGTGCTGAAGCAAAAACCTTCCCACTATGAGCGGTCGCTCAACATCAACGACATTGATGCGCTCAAAATCATGCTGGCCTCGCCGGAAAAAATCCGCGAGTGGTCGCATGGCGAAGTCATCAAGCCCGAAACCATCAATTACCGGACCTTCAAGCCGGAGAAGGACGGCCTGTTCTGCGCCAAGATCTTCGGGCCCACCAACGACTGGGAGTGCTCCTGCGGCAAATACAAGCGCATGAAGTACAAGGGCGTGGTGTGCGAACGCTGCGGCGTCGAAGTCACCCAGGCTAAAGTGCGCCGCGAGCGCATGGGCCACATCGACCTCGCCTCGCCGGTCTCCCACATCTGGTTTTTCAAGGGGCCCCCGTCGCGCATCGGCTACCTGCTCGACCTCACCGCCAAGGAACTCGAGCGCGTCCTTTATTTCGAGAGCTATGTCTGTTGCGATCCGGGCGACGATGTGGTCACCGGCCTCAAGCTCTACCAGATCGTCACCGAAGAGGACGCCCGCAAGCTACGCGCGGAAAAGCCCGACGCGCATTATGTGCTGCGCATGGGCGCCGAAGCGGTGCGCGACCTCCTCTCCACCATCGACCTCGATAGCATGGGCGAAGACCTGCGCTCGCGCATGAAGATTGAAACTTCCGTGCAGAAGCGGCTCAAGCTCTCCAAGCGGCTCAAGGTCGTCGAGGCTTTCCGCAATTCCGGCAACCGGCCGGAATGGATGGTGCTTACGCAGATTCCCGTCATTCCGCCGGAATTGCGTCCGCTGGTGCCGCTCGATGGCGGCCGCTTTGCCTCGAGTGATCTCAACGATCTTTACCGCCGCGTCATCAACCGCAACAACCGCCTCAAGCGGCTTTTGGAACTGCGCGCGCCGGAAGTGATCATCCGCAACGAAAAGCGCATGCTGCAAGAATCAGTGGACGCGCTCTTTGACAACGGCCGCCGCGGCCGCACCGTCAAGGGACAGAACAACCGCCCGCTCAAGTCGCTCTCCGACACTTTGAAGGGCAAACACGGCCGCTTCCGCCAGAATCTTTTGGGCAAGCGCGTCGATTATTCCGGCCGCTCGGTCATCGTGGTCGGCCCCGAACTCAAACTCAACCAGTGCGGGCTGCCCAAGAAAATGGCGCTCGAACTGTTCAAGCCCTTCATCTATCATGAGCTGGAAAAGCGTGGCCTCGCCACCACCATCAAGCAGGCGCGCGAACTTGTGGACGCGGAAACTCCCGAAGTGTACGACGCCCTCGACCTGGTGGTGAAATCCCACCCGGTGCTCTTGAACCGCGCGCCGACCCTGCATCGCCTCGGTATCCAAGCGTTCGAGCCGCTGCTGGTCGAAGGCAAAGCCATCCGCATCCATCCTCTTGTGTGCGCCGCCTTCAACGCCGATTTCGACGGCGATCAGATGGCCGTGCATGTGCCGCTCTCGCCGATTGCGCAGATCGAAGCGCACACCTTGATGATGTCCACCAACAACCTGCTGCTGCCCGCCTCAGGCCGGCCGATCATCGTGCCGTCGCAGGACATCGTGCTGGGAATTTATTACCTCACCAAGTCGCGCAGCGGGCGCAAGGGCGAGGGCCACATCTTCGCCAATGTCGATGAAGTTCGCATGGCCCACCAGCTGGACATGGTTGAAGCGCACACCCGCGTCAAATACCGCCATCGCGGCCATTACATCAATCTCGACAAGGCGTTCGACAACCAGGACATCCAGCACGCGGAAGTCACCCGCGTCGAAGAAGGACTGATCGACACCACCGCCGGCCGCGTGCTCTTCAACGCCGCGCTGCCCGCGGGTTTCCCCTTCATCAACGGCGTCATCAAGAAGAAGGGACTCGAATCGCTCTTCAACTATTCAGTGCTGCGTTACGGCCGTGACACCACGGTGCAGCTGGCCGATGCGATCAAGGATCTGGGCTTCATCGCCGCAACGAAATCGGGAATTTCCGTCGGCATCGAAGACATGCTGGTGCCCGAATCGAAACCGCAGATCATTGGCCAGGCGCAGAAAGAGGTCAACACCATCCACGACGAATACAAGGCGGGCGCGATCACCAATCGCGAGCGCTACAACAAGGTCGTGGATGTCTGGAACAAGGCCACCGCCGAAGTTTCCAGCGCCATGCTCGCGAAGATCGAAGCGCATGATGCCACCTCGACCGAGCTCAACTCCATCTTCATCATGGCCGACTCCGGCGCCCGCGGCTCGCGCAAGCAGCTCGAGCAGCTGGGCGGCATGCGCGGCCTGATGGCCCGCCCTTCGGGCGAGATCATCGAGCAGCCGATCACCGCCAACTTCCGCGAAGGCCTGACCGTCCTCCAGTACTTCATCTCCTCGCACGGCGCCCGCAAGGGTCTCGCCGACACCGCGCTCAAGACCGCCGACTCCGGCTACCTCACCCGCCGTCTGGTGGATGTGGCGCAGGATGTCATCGTCACTGAAATTGATTGCCACACCCTCGACGGCATCCACGCCGAGGCGCTGACGGAAGGCGGCGAAATCGTCGAGTATCTTCGCGAGCGCATCCTCGGCCGCGTGCTTTTGGAAGATGTGGTGGATCCCGAAAACCACAAGATCATTCTCGCCAAGGCGAATGAAGAGGTCACCGAAGATCTCGCGCAGCGCATCCAGGATGCGGGCGTTGAGCGGGTGAAGATCCGCTCCGTGCTCACCTGTGAAGTGCGCCACGGAATTTGCGCGCGCTGCTACGGCCGTAACCTGGGCAGCGGCCAGCTTGTGGAACTCGGCGAAGCGGTCGGCGTCATCGCCGCGCAGTCCATCGGCGAGCCGGGCACCCAGCTCACCATGCGCACCTTCCATACCGGCGGCGCCGCGCGCCAGTCGGAGACGCAGTCCTCGCACATCGCCGACAACGCCGGCGTGGTGCGCTTCGTCAATATCAACACCATCACCGCCCTCGACGGCGGCCTCATCGCCCTCAACCGCTCGGGCCACATCGCGGTGCTCGACGACAAGGGGCATGAGCGCGAAAAATTCCCGGTCAACTACGGCGCCCGCCTGCGCGTCAAGGACGGCGACAAGGTCAAGAAGGGCGCGCTGCTGGTCGAATGGGATCCCTACAACAATGTCATCATCGCCGATGTCCCCGGCACCGTCGCCTATCAGGACATCAAGCTCGGCATCACCGTGCGCGAAGAGGTGGACGAAGCCACCGGTTATTCGCAGTTGGTGGTCATCGAATCACGCGAGAGCAAGGACAAGGATGAAGAGCCCGCGATCATCCTCGTGGCCGGCGACAACAAAAAGAACAAGGTCATTTTGCTGCCGGTCGGCGCCCATCTCGCGGCCACCGAAGGGCAGGAGCTCAACCCCGGCGATGTGCTCGCTAAAATCCCGCGCGAAAGCGCCAAGACCAGCGACATCGTGGGCGGTTTGCCGCGCGTGGTCGAGCTGTTCGAGGCGCGCCGTCCCAAGACCTCCGCCATCATCACCCACATCGACGGCAAGGTTCACTACGGTGAAATCACCAAGAACTACCGCAAACTCTTCATCGTCGATGAGGCCAGCGGCGAGCAGCGCGAATACGCCATCGCTCGTGGCAAGCACATCAATGTGGTCGAAGGCGAGGCGGTGCGGGTGGGCGACAAGCTGGTCGAAGGACCGGTCAATCCCCACGACACCCTCGAAGTCCTCGGCGAAAAAGAGCTACAGAAATACCTGGTCAACGAAGTGCAGGAAGTCTATCGCGGCCAGGGTGTTTCCATCAACGACAAACATCTGGAAGTCATCATCCGCCAGATGATGCGCTGGGTGCAGGTCGAGGAAGTCGGCGACACCGACTTTCTGGTGGACGAACAGGTTGATCGTTTCTCCTTCATGGAAGAGAACGACCGCATCCTCGCGGCCAACGGCCAGCCGGCCAGTTGCAAGCCGGTGCTATTGGGCATCACCAAAGCGGCGCTCAATTCCGACTCCTGGATTTCCGCGGCCTCCTTCCAGGAAACCACCCGCGTGCTCACCGCCGCCGCCATCGAAGGCCAGGTGGACAAGCTGCGCGGCCTCAAAGAGAATGTCATCATGGGCCGCCTCATTCCCGCGGGCACCGGCTTTGACTACTACCGCAAAGTGCGCGTCGAAGCGGACGACACCATTCCCGTGCGCGTCAACGAAGAGGAAAAAGCGATGCAGGAGCTCACCGCCGATCTCTTCGCGCTGCGTGAAAAAATCGGCGCGGATGATGATGAAGACGAGGACGAAGAGGACCTCGAGGACTTGCCCCCGCTGCCGATGCCCTGATATTCCACGCGTTCAGATTTTTCCAGAATCCGGCAACCGGCGAGCCATGAGGCCCGCCGGTTTTTTTTGGAGAGCGTAAGTCCCGGGAACGCGGATGTGATCACATCACGCAAAACACCGGTTCAGGTGCGGCCGCGAGGCAAAGCGTCGCAGTCCGTTCTGATTATTTTCAGGCTTCCCGGCGGCCGACTGAATGATAAATGAAACCCGCACGGGCCATCATTTCGGGTTCATAGACATTGCGCCAGTCAAAAAAATGCGGCCCTTTGAGCAGGCTGCGAGTCCGGGTGAGGTCGAGCTGCCGGAATAAATTCCATTCGGTGGCCAGCATGACGGCATCGGCGCCCTCTACGGCCTGATAGGGATCTTTGCTGATCGCCAGCCGGGGATAAAGCGCCTGGGCGCCGGCCATGGCGATGGGATCGCAGGCGCGTACGGTGGCGCCAGCGGCGAGTAGCAGATCGAGCAATTTGAGCGCCGGAGAATCGCGCAAGTCATCGGTTTCAGGCTTGAAGGCGAGGCCAAGCTGGGTGATAGTTTTGCCCTTCAAGCCGCCGAGCGCCTTGTCCATTCGGGCCACGAGTCGCGCGGGAATCCCTGCGTTGGCGGCGATGGCGGCGCGAATCAGGTGGAAATCTCCACCGGCGTCTTCAGCGGTCATCAGGAGCGCCTCGGTATCTTTGGGAAAACAGGAACCGCCATAACCGGGACCGGGGTGCAGAAATTTCGAACCGATGCGCTGATCCAGCCCCATTCCCTTGGCGACGATTTTCACATCGGCCCCTACGCGTTCGCACAGCGCGGCGACCTCGTTGATGAAGCTGATCTTCACCGCAAGAAAGCCATTGGCAGCGTATTTGATGAGCTCGCTGGTTTCCAGATTGGTGATGACGATGGGCGTTTCGAGGAGATAGAGCGGCCGGTAGAGCGCTTTCACCTGGTTGGCGGCGTAATCATTCTCAGCGCCGATGACCACGCGGTTGGGGCGCAGAAAATCCTCCACCGCCGAGCCTTCGCGCAGGAATTCCGGGTTGGAGGCGACATGGAATTCGATCGGCGCCGGGAGATTTTCCGCAATGATCTGTTTCAACTTCTGCGCGGTGCCCACCGGCACCGTGGATTTGGTGACGATCACCTTGCCCGGTTTCTTCAGCGCGCGCGCAATCTCTGCGCCGGCACCGAACACATAGCGCATGTCAGCGCGCCGATCAGACCCCATGGGGGTTCCCACGCAGATGAAGATCACATCGGCCGCGTCCACTGCGGCGGCCAGGTCGGTGGTGAAACGCAGCCGGCCGGCTTCGGTATTGCGCTTGACCAGCGTCTCGAGCCCGGGTTCATAGATGGGAATCTCGCCGCGCTCAAGTCGTGCGATCTTTTCCGCGAGGTTGTCCACGCAGGTGACCTCGACGCCGAACTCGGAAAAACAGACACCGGACACCAGGCCGACATAGCCGGTGCCGATCATGGCGACTTTCATACGGGACTCCGGAAGCGAAAAGCTAGACGGGAATATTACCGGGCGGGATGCGGCGCGCCGATCCGGCTTGACAGAAATTGCCGAGTTCGGCATAATTGCTACTGAGACTTAGTCTCATTAGTGATTAGCTGGCAATTAGCCTGTTTTGGAAAAAACCACAAGCCGCCGCGGGCTGAGTCGCGGACTTGGGCAATCCACCTCACCGGAGACCGTTCGTAATGCA
>JAYVQF010000008.1:0-12651 GCA_043777195.1 Thermoanaerobaculia bacterium | reverse complement strand
GCGGGTTCCTGCTGGTATTACCTGCGCTATCTCTCGCCGCGTGATTCCGCGCGCGCCTTCGATCCGGCCGCCGCCGCGTCATGGCTGCCGGTGGATCTCTATGTCGGCGGCGCCGAACACGCGGTGCTGCATCTTTTGTATGCCCGTTTCTGGCACAAGGTGCTCTTTGATCTCGGTCTGGTCAAGGACACCGAACCCTTCCGCGCGCTGCGCCATCAGGGCATGATCCTCTCTTATTCCTATCAGGATCCGCACGGGGTCTATCACCACCCCGAGGAAGTCGAGATGACGGGCACCGGCCCGGTGCAGCGCGAATCGCGCGAACCGCTCACCTTGCAGGTCGAGAAGATGTCGAAGTCGAAGAAGAATGTCGTCAACCCCGACGAGGTGGTGGCGAAATATGGCGCCGACGCGCTGCGCTGCTATGAAATGTTCATGGGCCCGTTCGAGGCGACCAAGCCGTGGGACACCCAGGGCATCGAGGGTATCGCGCGCTTTCTCAACCGGGTTTACCGCGCGGTTTTCGACTTTGATCCGGCCGGCCGCACCCGCCCCGACCCCGGCGCCACCGAGGCGCTGCGCCACAAGACCGTCAAGAAGGTCACCGAAGACATAGTGGCCATGCATTTCAATACCGCTCTGGCAGCGCTCATGAGTTTCCTCAACGGTATGTCCGACCATCCGCCGTATGAAGATCTCGAAACCCTGGTGCTACTGGTCGCCCCCTTCGCGCCGCATCTGGGCGAGGAATGTTGGGCCCGTCTCGGTCACGCCGATTTCCAACTGCGCGCGACCTGGCCTAAATTCGATCCCGCGAAATGCGTGGAGGCGACGGTCGAACTGCCGGTGCAGATCAACGGCAAGGTGCGCGGAACCATCAAGGTCGCGCGTGATGCAGATGCCGGGGTGGTGCTCGCGGCGGCAAAAGCGGATGCCGGGGTTGCGCGCCATCTGGAAGGCAAGACGCTGATCAAGGAAATCTTTGTGCCGGGGAGAATTGTTACGCTGGTGGTGAAATAATTATGAAGCACTGCGCGGTTTTTCGCGATGTCGTAGCGGCGGGTCTAAGACCCGCCCTTTTTCATTTGGGAATCACAGTACTAACTCAGCATGATAGCCGTCAGTTCACCGAACCCCATGGGGCCTTGACCGTAATATACCCTCATGACTCTGCCGACTGCCTTTCTGGAATCCGGAGGCCGCTTCCGCGACACACTCAAGGCAATATTGACTGATCCGGGTGAATTTTTTCGGGCCACCCCACGCGAAGGGCCGCTTGGCCGGGTGCTGTGTTTCGGCGTAGCCTGCCAGACGATCGGAATCGCTGTGATGTGGCTGTGTATGGGTCTGTTCCTTAGTGTAATGTTCACCATGATCCCGCGCGTCGACCCGAAAGCGGCGCAAGGAATGCCGCCCCTTTGGCTTTTCCCTCTGATTTTCGGCGGCATCGCGCTATTGTCCCCGGTTTTCGCGGTGCTTGGGCTCATCGTCACTGCAGTCATTGATCATGTTGCGCTGAAACTGCTGGGAGGCGGACAAGAATTCAATGTCACCCTGCGCGCGGTCGCTCTCAGCCAGGGTCCCATGGCGCTGGGAATTATTCCATTGATCGGGCTTCAAATCGGTCAGATTTGGGCACTGGTGCTCAGGGTCATCGCGATCAAAGAGATGCACCAGGTTTCTACAGCCAAGGCGATTGCGGTGGTTGTTTTACCAATCCTGGTGTTTTTCTGTCTCTTTTTTGGCATCTATATCGTCATGTTCCTGGTGTTCTTTGGCAGCATGGCCGCGCTTGGCGCGCATTGAGGATTCAACTGTTTTCATGGAGGCCGCTCCGCCTGCGCTTGAAGTGGCGGGGTAATAATCCTCACAATTCCCGGCCCGGCTTCTTCATCCATCAGCGGAACCTTCCCATCGATATAATCTCGGCCCCGTGTCTCTCTTCACCCCGCCCTCTCCGCTTGCGTTCCGCATCCGCCCCGCAAAATTGGAGGATTATCTTGGCCAGCCCCAGTTGATGGCGCCCGGCGCGCCGCTGCGCCGGCTTATAGAAGCGGACCGGGTTCCCTCTTTGATTTTGTATGGCCCGCCCGGCACCGGAAAAACTTCCGTCGCGCGCCTGATCAGCGCCGCGACGAAGAGTCATTTCGACCGGGTGAGCGCGGTGGAGTCGGGCGTTGGCCGGGTGCGCGAGGTGCTCGAAGGCGCGCGCGCGCGGCAACAGCTCGGCGGGAAAACCATCCTGTTTCTCGATGAGATCCACCGCTTTTCAAAAGCCCAGCAGGATGCCCTGTTGCCCGGCGTTGAGCAGGGGCTGGTGACGCTGATTGGCGCGACCACCACCAATCCCGGCTTCGGAGTGATCGCGCCGCTTCTCAGCCGCTGCCAGATTTACACCCTGGAACCGCTGGCGGAGGAAGCTCTGCGCAAGCTGATCGAGCGCGCGCTGACCCATCCCGAGGGCTTGCCGGGGCGGGTGATGACGGAGGATGCCCGCGACTATCTCGCGCGTATCGCATCCGGCGACGGCCGGCGCTTGTTGAATCTTTTGGAAACCGCCGCGGCGCTTGCCGGCGACGGCGCGGAAATCGGCCGGGATTCAGTGGAAGCCGCAGCGGCACGCGCGACGGCCTCCTATGACCGCAACGCCGACGCGCATTACGACTTCGCTTCGGCCTTCATCAAATCGATCCGCGGCTCCGATCCCGATGCGGTGATTTATTATCTCGTGCGCATGCTGGAGGGGGGCGAAGAGCCCCGCTTCATCGCGCGGCGTCTGATGATTTCCGCGAGCGAAGATGTCGGCCTCGCCGATCCGCACGCCCTGCCGCTCGCGGTGGCGGCGGCGCAGGCGCTGGAGATGCTGGGGCAGCCCGAAGGGGAGATTCCCCTGGCGCAGGCGGCGATCTATCTGGCGCTGGCGCCCAAATCGAACAGCGCCTATGCCGCGCTGAATGCCGCACGCACTGCGGTGGCCGCGGGCGCGGTCGATGCTCCGCCCAGCCATCTGCGCGACACCAGTCGCATTTCAAAATCCCGGCTGGGGCGCGGCGAGGGATATCTCTATCCGCATGATTACGAAGAAGGCTGGGTGGCGCAGCAATATCTTCCGGACCGGCTCAAGGAAGAAAAATTTTTCAAGGGCAACCCCCTCGGCCGCGAGGCGGAATTGTTGGCGCAATTCCGCAAACGGCGCGGTGAAGAATGAATCCCGGCCAATTCCCTCCATAATTCCCGCCATGCCCCACGATATTCTTTACGACATCACCCTGCCCATGGACGCCCGTACGGCCGAGTGGCCGGGCGACACGCGGTTCCAGCTGGCGCAGGTTGCGCGGCTTGCGGATGGCGAGAGCGTCAATCTCAGCGGCCTCACCGTGAGCCCGCATACCGGCAGCCATGTGGACGCACCGTTTCATTTTCTTCCCGGCGGCGCCACCATTGACGCGCTGCCGCTGGAGGTTTTCATCGGCCCGGCGCAGGTGGTCGAGGTGCCCGGGCGCGGCTTCATCACCGTCGCCGATCTGGAAAACATAGATTTCACCGGTACGCCGCGCCTGCTGCTCAAGACCGGCGGTTGGCCCGACCCCTCCAAGTTTCCCGAAAAAATTCCCGTGCTCGCGCCCGAAGTCCCCGCCTGGCTCGGCGCGCGCGGGGTGCGCCTGCTCGGCGTGGATCTGCCCTCGGTGGATCAGATCGACAGCAAAACCCTGTCCACCCACAAGGCCCTGGCCGCGGCGGGCATCCACATCCTCGAATCCCTCACCCTCGCCGCCGTGCCTGCCGGGCGCTACGAACTCATCGCCCTCCCCTTGAAAATCACCGGCGCCGACGCTGCCCCCGTCCGCGCCATTCTCAGGACGCTCGGATAAAAGATTTAGCCGCCAAGGTCGCCAGGAGAAAAAGGATCAACGAATATCTTTTGCTTCCCCGTTTGCACCGCTGGCCGGAATTTATCCGCATTATTCTTCCCTTGGCGTGTTTGGCGGACTTGGCGGTAAATCTTTCACGCGACGGCGTCCCGCCCGGCGGGAAACTTTTCGTATTCGCGGGTTTCGGCAATAGCGCGCAAGTGGCGGGCGCAGGAAAAGAGTTCTGTGTGGTTGGTATAGAGCGGCGCTGGGGCGAGACGGATGATGTCGGGCGGACGGAAGTCGGGAATGACCCCGCGCGCCTTGAGCGCTTTGGCGATGCGCGGGGCTTCGGCATGGGTGAGCGCGAGGTGGCCGCCCCGGCGCGCAGGTTCGCGCGGGGTGACGCAGCCGTAGCCGAGCGGCGCGAGGGCGCCTATAAGCTCGAACAGATAATCGGTCAGGGCGAGCGATTTTTTTCGCAAGCGTTCGATCCCCGCCTGCTCGAATAATTCCAGCGCGCCCGCCAGCGGCGCAAGGCTGAAGAGATTCGGCGTCCCCAGCTGCCACGCGCCGGCGCCGGGGGCCGGAAAAAAATCCGGCGCCATGTCGAATTGCACGGTTTTATCGGAGCCCCACCAGCCCTGCAGGGCAGGCGCGCGGCCGCCGACCGCCGCGGGCGAATGACGCGGATGCACGAATAGTCCGCCCGTTGCGCCGGGGCCGCCATTGAGATATTTGTAATTGCACCAGACCGCGAAATCTACGCCCCAGCTTTCCAGCGCATGTGGCACCGCGCCGATCGAATGCGCGAGATCCAGGCCGAGGATCACGCCGCGCGCTTTCGCCGCCGCCGCCAGCTTTTCCATGTCGAGGAGTTGTCCGGTCTGGAATAGCACCCCCGGCAGCAGCGCCAGCGCGACGGATGCATCCATCGCCGCGATGAGATCGTCCTCGGCAATCATGCGGTCGGCGCGCGGTTGCACCCGGATCAACTCCCGCGCGGGATCAAGCCCGCGCCAGGCGATCTGGCTGGAGAGCGCGTGCTGATCGGAAGGAAAATCAAGCGCGGTGGACAGAATGCGCGTGCGGTTTCCCGCCGGCCGATAGAACGAAGCCAGCAGGGCATGCAGATTCACCGTCGTCGAAGCGGTCAACGCAAGCGAGTCCGGCGATGCGCCCAGCAGCGGAGATAACCCGGCTGCGGTCGTTTCCGCCAATGAAAACCAGGGCGGGTTCCCCTGCAGCCAGCCCTCAATCCCCAGCGCGCGCCATTCGTCCATCACCCGCGCCAGCGCTTTTTCCGCAGGGCCGCAGGCGGGGCCGAGCGAATTGCCATCGAGATAAATTTTTCCCGCCGGCAACGAAAACCGCGCGCGGAATTCCCGCAGTGGATCGGCGGCGTCGAGGGCAGCAGGGCGGGAGTCGTCATCCAAAAGGGAAAGCACCGGGGAATATTGCCGGGCGTGGTGGGCGGGGGAAGATTGATCAACTTCCAACCACTCCCGGTTAAAATCCCCGCGCTTTCAATGTCTTCGCCCCTCTTCGTCTTCCCCTCCCTTTCCGGCGCCGCCACGCTGGCGGCGTTCCTGACCGCCACCGCACTTGGCGCGCTGCACGCTTTGGAACCCTCGCACGGCAAAGCCGTGATCGGCGCCTATTTGATCGGCCGTCGGCGGCGGTTGGGCGATGCGTTCCTGCTTTCTCTCATTGTCGCCTTTACCCATACCTTCTCCGTGATCGCCCTGGCTTTGCTCTTGCGGTGGAGCGCCGCGGCCGCGCCATTCACCGGCCGTTCGCTGGGACTGGCTGCGGGCCTGCTGGTCGCGGGGGTGGGTCTTTTCGGAGTTTACCGTTTTTTCACGGTGCCGCTGCATGCGCATCAACATCGCCATGAACCGGGTCATCCCCATCTCCATCCCCTGGAAGATCAGCCCTTCGCGATCCATCCGGAAGATGAACCGGCCACCGCCGCACATGATCATGCGCACGGCGGTTTCGGAGAACTGCTGACCCTGGGGGTGGCCGGCGGCCTGGTGCCCTGTTTTGAGGGGGTGGCGCTACTCTCGGCCTCACTGGCGCTGGGTCGCGCCGAGCGCGGGTTGGCGCTGGTGCTGGCTTTTCCGCGGGTTTGGGCGGCGCGGTTTTGTTGCTCAGTGCGCTGTTCATTTATGCGGGGCCGTTTCTTGAACGGCAATTCACCAGCCGACTCGGTCGGCAGTTGCGGTATGCGCCGCTGGTTTCCTCGCTGCTCATCGCCTTGCTGGGCGTAGCGATGGCGATTCTGGCCTGGCTGGGCATGGCCGCTTCGTGAGTAAAGCTTTTGCCCGCTAATCGGGGAATGCCCCGGCCCTGACGGGCGTTACAATGGCCATCATGCGTATTTTCCGTCTTCTTCCCGCCGCGCTGCTGCTGGCCGCCGGCCTTGTCATGCCCCGTCCCGCCGCCGCGCAGTGGGAAATTTTCGCCGAGCGGCCGCCCGCGCCCGGCGCCTGGGCGAAATTTGATCTGACGCGCAAGCGGGTCGCCGATGGCTACACCGATCACACCGAAGTGACGATCGCGGTGACCGGCGCCGAGGTTCGCGCCGGCAAGAATTTCGTCTGGCTGGAAATCTTTCCCACCAAATGGCTAGGCTCGAAGCAGAAAGGCGCGCTCAAGTTCCTGATCCCTGCAGACATGAGCCGCGAGCAGGCGTCCCATCTGATGCAGAACGCGAGCGAGATCATTTTCCAGGAACCCGGCCGCACCCCCTATTACATGACCCCCGCCGATGTGGCGAGGAATGCGCATCGCGTGGGTCTTGAGCAGTCATCCCAAGTCACGCCGGCCGGCAATGAGACGATCACCACCGCGCTGGGCCGCTTCCAGTGCGAGAAAGGCACGCTGAGCGGCCGCATGGTTATTGATCCGCCCTTTGTGAGCAAACGCACCACCACCATGGCGGGCAGCATCTGGTTTCGCGATGAAATCCCGTTTCGCGTGGTTCGCGTCTTTTGGAAAGAAACCGACAGCAAAGG
This sequence comes from Thermoanaerobaculia bacterium, assembly GCA_043777195.1. GTDB lineage: Bacteria > Acidobacteriota > UBA4820 > JAYVQF01 > JAYVQF01 > JAYVQF01. The sequence goes on along the minus strand of JAYVQF010000008.1, from coordinate 5,780 downwards.
CAAAGAGTCTGAGGTTGAGGAAAAAACCCTGACCCTAGTGGCGCATGGCATGACCGGTGCGAAAACCCGCGCCCCCAATCGCGGCGATGCGTTTTCCCTGTGGCGGCTGTTGAAGCGCTGAGGCGATGAGCGCGATGAAGGGTAGGCGATGAAGGGATAGGCATCCGGGACGCCGTGCCCCAAAGACAACGGCGTTAAGGGGTCGTAAAGAAATTAAATGAACAGTCTGACCGCCGATTCATCCCGACTGGCTTCGTTGCTCGTCGCTTACATGCTTGGGGTGACTGCACACTCCCGTGTGCAGCCTCGCGCCTCGCCATTCGGGCGACTCGGCAGTCATCTTTGTTCATTTAATTTCTTTACAACCCCTAACATTCCCTGACGATGATCGAGACGCCCGGAACGATTCCCTGCGCCGCCTGCGGGAGCCTGCTCGATTTGGCGCGGCTCAGGCCGGGGGGGCGGGTTTCGTGCGGCAGGTGCCTGAACCCGATTGAGATCGACTTTTTTCCCGCCGACTCGGTACCGCTGATGACCGGTCACGGCGAAGCGCTCGAAGAGGGAACGGACAGCGCCTGTTTTTTTCACGCCGGCAAGAAAGCCGCGGCGGCCTGCGGCGCCTGCGGCCGCTATCTGTGCGGCTTGTGCGTCATTGATTTCGCGGGGGAGACCCGCTGTGCGAGCTGTCTGGAGTCGGGAAAGAAAAAAGGCAAGCTGAGCGAGCTGGACGACCGGCGGACGCTGTATGACTCGATGGTGCTGGTGATCCCGCTCGCCAGCATCATCATGTGGCCGGTGATGTTTTTCACCGCCCCGCTGACGCTGTTCTTGACGGTCTGGTACTGGAAAAAACCCGGCAGCCTATTTCGCGCCAATCGCTGGCGCTTCGTGCTGGCGGCCGTCATCGCGCTGGTCGAATTGCTTGGCATCGCCTGGTTTCTCTTTGCCATGGTCAAGGGTTTCCGCCAATGAGCGCCCCCCTGCAATACCGCCGATTGGCGCGGGTGCGCGGAACCTTCAGCGGCATCCACAGCCTGTGGCTGGCTGAGACGCATCTCATCGCGGTGCGGCAAATTTTTTACACCGAGCATTACCGCCGCTTTTATTTCCATGACATCCAGGCGATCACGGTTCAAGAGACGCGCACGCGCTTTCACCTGGCGCTGGCGTGGGCGATCGGCGGCGGTCTCTTTGCGCTTTTGCTGGGCGGGCTGATTGCGCTCTCAAGCGGAATGGCCGGGGCGATCGCCTTCGCCGTCGTCGCGCTGCTCACCGGTCTGGCGCTGCTCATCAACCAACTGCTGGGCCCGACGGTGGTTTTGCACTTGGTCACGGCCGTGCAGAGTACGCCGCTGCCCACCGTGCGCCGCCGGCGTCATGCCGACAAACTGCGGCGCGCGATCCACTCAAAAATCATGCTGGCGCAGCGGGATCTGGTTCTCGCATCGCCGCCGCTCGCCGCCGTTGAATCCGCCCCGCCCGCAGTCGCGCCCGAACCGGCGCCGCTTCAGGATTCGGAATTCCTCCCATGACCCCCGCCGCCGGCGCCCCCCGCGAGGACTTTGTCCGCCGCCGCTGTCACACGCATCCTGAACGGGAAGCCGCCGCCCGCTGCCCCGGCTGCGCCCGCCCTTTCTGCCGCGAATGCGTGAGCGAGCATGACGACCGTCTTTTGTGCGCTGCCTGCCTGCGTCGCGACGCCGCCATTGGGGGGCATCCCGTCCGCGATCATTCCGCGATGATGCGCGGACTCGGCGCACTGGCCGGCTTGGCGATTGCCTGCCTGTTTTTTTATGCCATCGGCAGCGCACTGGCCTCCTTTGACAATGAAGTTCACGGCAATTCCCCGGGGCAAAAGTTCGGAGTCCGCCCGTGAGCGCCGGGGTTTCCACCGGGCAATCCGCACAGTCCGCGCAGTCCGCGCACAGCCCGGTGCGCCGCGTCAAGCTGCCGCCGCCTTCTCGCGAGACGGGACTCAGCGGGCTCGCGCTGCTGGAGGAATCGGTGCACCTGCTACGCCGGGCGCCGCTGACCGTCCATCTGGCGTGGCTGGCGGGTACGGGGCCTTTCGCCGCGGGCCTGCTCTATTTTTTAAACACCATGCGCTGGCATGCTTTTGCGGCGGAATTATTGCCGCCGGCGACGCTGGGCATCGCGCTGCTGTGGGTTTGGATGAAGGCCTGGCAGGCGGAAGCGGCCGGGCGGCTGCGCGCTTTTCGCGCCGGGCGGACGCCCCCTCCGTTCACGGCCGCGCGCTGGCTGCGCATGGCGTTCAATCAGGCGATGTTCCAGCCGGCCGGTCTGTTCCTGATCCCGGCGGCCTTTGTCGTGGTCATTCCCTTCGGCTGGGTCTTCGCCCTCTTTCAGAATTCCTGCGTACTGGATGACGGCGCCGCGCGGCCGGCGGGCGCACTGTGGAAACGGGCGCTGCGGCAGATGGGGCTGCGCGCCCATCAGAATCACGCCGCGCTGGCCATCCTGGCGCCGCTGGCGTTTTTCGTCTGGCTGAATATTTTCGTGACCCTGGCGATGCTGCCGGATCTTCTGAAAACCCTGCTCGGGGTGGAAACGCCCTTTTCGCAGGCCAGCGGCTGGATCGCCATGAAAATGGTTTTCAATTCCACTTTTCTTTCCGTGAGCCTGGTGCTGAGCTGGCTGGCGCTCGATCCGCTGATCAAAGCTTTTTATGTATTGCGCTGCTTTTACGGGGAAGCCTTGTCGAGCGGCGAGGATCTGCGCGCTGATTTGCGGTCGCTGCGGGATGGCGAAACGGGTGCATCATGAAGCGCGTTCTGTTGCCGTTGCTGCTGGCCGGTGCGGCGCTGTCCGCTGCGAGTTTGACGGCGCAAACTGCGGGGTCTATCTCGGCTTCAGCGCCTGGCGCTGGGCAATTACAAACCCGGCCGCTCAACGAAGCCATTGACAGCACACTGCGCAAAGGGGAATTCGCTTGGCGTCTTCCCCGGGAGAAAAAAAACGGCGATACGGCGCTCGGTCCGCTCGACCGGCTTTTTGCCTGGGTGAAGAAAACACTCCATCGCGCCTATGAGTGGTGTGCTGAGATGCTGATCAAGTTACGCCACTGGTGGAGGCGGTTATTTCCCGATCCCGAATACAAGCCCGGAAAGGCGCCCGATTTTTTTAGCGGGTTCTCCCTCTCGCCAAAAACATTTCTCTATGTGCTGGGCGCGATCCTGCTCGGGCTGGGCCTCTGGCTGTGGCTGCGCACCCGCCGCGCCCGCCGCAATGCGCCGGTGATCGGGAAAGCCTATGCCGCCATCACGCCCGATCTGACCCGCGATGAGGTCACCGCTGACCAGTTGCCCGAATCGGGCTGGCTGGCGCTGGCGCGCGATCTCATGGCCCGCGGCGAGACGCGGTTGGCGCTGCGCGCGCTTTACCTCGCTTCGCTCGCCGATCTCGCGCAGCGGGGGCATCTCACCATCGCCCGGGCCAAGACTAACCGTGAATACCAGCGCGAACTGAAACGGCGCGCGCGGCCGAATGAAGTCCTGCAGGCCGCCTTCAACGACAACATGAATTCTTTCGAGGAAGTCTGGTACGGTGAACATGCCGCCGACCCGGCGCGGGTCGCGCGCTTCGCGGAAAATATCGAACGGATGCGCGACGATGGCTGAGACCGGCGCGAAAGCCGCGTCCGTGAAACCCGCGCCCGGGAAAAACGGCGCCGGGAAAAAAGCCCGGCTGCCGCTGCTGCTGTTCGTGGTGCTGGCGATCCTCGGCGCCTTCGCGCTGATCCATGTGATTGCCCTGCGGGTGGGCGGCGGCGACATCTATCCGCCTTATTCGTCGCTGCGCGCCGATCCGCTGGGGAGCAAGGCGCTGTATGAAAGCCTGGATGCGCTGCCCGGCCTCAGCGTGCGCCGTTTGAAAAATAATAATGAACCGATGCCGGCGGGAAAAGCCGGCGCTTGGCTGCGGCTGGGCGTGCAGACCGATGCGCCTTTCGAGATGGAGACGGCCGAGCGGGATGTGCTGCTCGCCTTTGCCGCGCGCGGCGGCCGGGTGATCTTCGCCTTCGCGCCGGTCACGAGCGGGCCGAAGTGGCTGCAGGACTGCGAGCCGCAGGATGCAACCGACAAACCGGTGCCGCCGCCGGTCGAAGCAACACCCCCGAGCGAACGGGGCGGTATTTCTGCATCTGCGCCCGCCGCCTCGCCAGTCACCCCGATCCCGCCCATTCCACCCGCACCCGCATTCGGGCCCGCTTCCGTCCCTGCGTCCGCCCCCGAACCCGCACCCGTTCCTTCGCCCCCGCTCATTCCCGCCTGCAAGCCCGTTGATGGGGATGAGAAACCGGCGCCGGACAGCGCTCCAAAAGCTTCTTCCCCAAAAGATTCATTACCCCGAAGCAAGCGCCGCCGCGAAGCGCCCCACCGTCTGGTCAGCTTCGAGGAGGGCCAGGCGGAATGGGGCCTGCGGCTGCACTTCATGGCGCAGTTCGATGAATCCGTGAAATATGTCCCGGTCTATGAAAGAACCGCGATGTCCGCCCGGCGCGTGACGGCCGATGAGGCGCTGCCCCCCGTCATTCCCGATTACAGCGCCCTGTGGTTCGAGCCCCGCGCGCCGGAGTGGCGGGTGCTCTACAAAAAATACAACCGGCCGGTGCTGATCGAGCGCGACTGGGGCGCGGGGAAAATCATCCTGCTCGCCGACGCCTATCCCTTCAGCAACGAGGCGATGCTGAAAGATCGCCAGACCCCGCTGCTGGTGAGCCTCATCGGCCCGGCGCGCGAAATCATATTCGATGAAACCCAGCTCGGGCTGCACAGCGAACCGGGCGTGGTCAAACTGATCCACCGCTACCGCCTCGATGGGTTCCTCGCCGGCCTGCTGCTGCTGGCTTTGTTATATCTCTGGAAAAACGCGCGCGGGCCGGTGCCCCCGGCGATTTTTTCGGAGGCCGAAGCCGGCGTGGTCAGCGGGCGGGGCGGCGCGGCGGCGCTGCTCACCCTCTTGCGCCGCACGCTGCCCGCCGCCAAAATCCTGCCCGCGGCGCTCGCCGAATGGCAACGCCATCGCGCCGCTTCAGGACGCGCCGCAGCCGCGCTTGACCGCCCGCGCCTCGCGCTCATTGAAACCACCGCGAGATCGGGCGGCGATCCCTTGGCGAATTACAATCGCATTCACGAACTCATACACCCCCAAAAACGCCGCTGAAGGCGGACCCCCTTTTCCGCAATTTACTGCAAGGACCCCCCCCCATGTCAACGCTTCAGGAAATTCTCAAAGCCGCGCGCGCGGAGACCGCCAAAGTCATCATCGGCCAGCATGCAGTCGTGGATCAGGCGCTGATCTGCGTGCTGTGCAACCAGCATGCCCTCATCGAAGGTGTACCCGGCGTCGCCAAGACTTTGCTGGTGCGCACCTTGGCGCGGGTGCTGGGCAGCGAGTTCTCGCGCATCCAGTTCACCCCCGACCTGATGCCCACCGACATCACCGGCACTCATATCTTTAATTTGCAGACGCAGCAGTTCACGCTGGTCAAGGGGCCGATCTTTACGGCCTTCCTGCTCGCCGACGAAATCAACCGCGCTCCGGCGAAAACCCAATCGGCGCTGCTCCAGGCGATGCAGGAACGGGTGGTGACCATCGACCGCGAGACCCTGGCGCTGCCGGAAAATTTCACGGTCTTCGCCACCCAGAACCCGATCGAATTCGAAGGCACTTATCCGCTGCCCGAGGCGCAGAAAGACCGCTTCATGATGAAAATCAGCATGTCGCCCCCCGGCCGGGACGAGGAATATCAACTGGCG
>JAYVQF010000007.1:0-3223 GCA_043777195.1 Thermoanaerobaculia bacterium | reverse complement strand
TCGCTTACATGCCTTCGGGCATGCGCGCTCCTCGCGCCTCGCCATTCGGGCGACTCGGCAGTCATCTTTGTTCATTTAATTTCTTTACGACCCCTTAGTTTGTGAACGAATGTCTTGCTGATGACGCACGCTCGCGCGTGCGTATAATTCGCCCATGGAAAACCTGCGCGTGATCATCCTGGCGGCCGGTCAGGGAACGCGGATGAAATCGGCCACGGTGAAGGTGCTGCACCCGCTGCTGGGACGGCCGCTCATCGCTTGGGTGCTGGAAGCCGCCGGGGCGCTCAAGCCCGAGGCCGTCATCGTGGTTACCGGGCGGCAGGCGGAGGCGGTTGAGGCGGCGTGCCGAAGCGCCGCGCCTGAACTGCCTTTGCGCTTTGTGTTGCAGAAGGAACAGCGCGGCACCGGCGACGCGGTTTTGGCGGCGTTGCCGGAATTTGCAGCCCACGACGGCCCGCTGCTGATTCTCGCGGGCGATGTGCCTGGCATTTCAGCGCAGGCGCTCAAGAACGGCACGGTCATTTTCGCTACCGCCCATCCCGGCGCGGTCATTTTCACCGCCGAGCTGGAATACCCGCACGGCTACGGCCGCATCCTGCGCGACGACGCGGGGCAGTGGGCCGGCATCGTCGAGGAGAAGGACGCCACCGGCGACCAGCGGCTTATCCGAGAAGTGAATGCCGGCATCTATCTCGCAGACGCTGCGGCGCTGCGTGAGGCGCTGCCCAAACTCACCGCCAACAACGCGCAAAAAGAACTTTATCTCACCGACGCCTTCAAGCTGATCCGCGGCGGCGGCAAACCGGTGGCGCTTTGCATGGTGCGAGACGCCGCGCAGGTTGCAGGGATCAACGACCGCGACCAGCTGGCGCAGGCGGCCGCCCGCTTGCAGTCTATGAAGCTGCGCGAATTGATGGTCGCAGGCGTCACGGTGGTGGATCCCACGCGCACCACCGTGGATCACGGCGTGCAGGTCGGCGCCGATAGTGTGCTCCACCCCGGGGTCTCTCTGTATGGAAAAACCGTCATCGGGGAAAATTGCGAACTGCGGGCCGGCGCGGTGCTGCGCGACTGCACCGTCGGCGCGGGCACGATCATCCACGAATACAGCGTCCTCGAAGGCGCCGTCATCGGCCGCGACTGCCGCATCGGCCCCTTCGCGCGGGTGCGTCCGGAAAGCGCCTTCGCCGACGGCGTCCATATCGGAAACTTCGTGGAGACGAAAAAAGCGAATCTCGGCGCGGGCAGCAAGGCCAATCATTTGAGTTACCTTGGCGACGCAAAAATCGGCGCCGGCGTCAACATCGGCGCCGGGACCATCACTTGCAACTATGACGGGGTCAACAAACACCTCACCACCATCGAAGATGGCGTTTTCGTCGGCTCAAACACTTCCATCGTCGCACCGCGCACGCTGGGCGCCCGCAGCGTCATCGGCGCGGGCTCCGTCGTGCGCAGCGATGTGCCCGCCGACACCCTGCATGTCACGATGGGGGAAAAGAAAGAAATAAAGAACCATCCGGTGGTGCGGGCTATCGCGGAGAAAAGAGCGAAGAAGAAGTAAATCCAATCTCCGCCGGAATGATCGGCATTCGCCAGAGGTCAGCGTTTTTTGATCAGGAATTTCATTTCGCTGGAGCCGGCGTCGCCGTTGACCTGGACGATGAGGGCGGCGTTGCCCTCGCTGATTTCCGGCAGGGTGAAGTCGAGGCGGACGCGCCCTTCGGGATCGGACTGGCCGGTGAAAATCACCTTGGGTTTTCCGGCGGTGGAGATGACTTTGCCCGAGACTTGCGCGCCGGGGATGGGGTTTTGCGACAGCGAGGTGCGCAGTAGTAGCAAAAGTTCCGCCGGTTCACCCGCCACCAATTGGCCGCATTTCAGAACTTCAATGGTCACCTGCTCGCGCGTGGCCTCGGCGGCAAGGTAATCCATGATCACCTGGTCGAGCGTCTTGGCGCTGTTGACGAAAGCGAAGGGTTGCGGCGCCGCGCCGGCGGGATCAAATTTCCCCTGGCGGATTTCCAGCACCAGACGCCGGTGCTGCCGTTCCAGCAGTTCGGCCACCCGCTTGGGGTTGTAGCCGGTCGCCTCTTTCTCTTCTTTGTAATTGGATCGACGCGAGTGGAGAATTTCTCCGCCCGTGTAAACCAGAGTTTCGATCAAGCAGGATTCTTCACCGCGGTCCTCGGTCTGCACATGGAAGACCTTGCCGTTGTGATTGATATCCTGGTTGACCCCGGTGACCATTTTTGACATGGCGGGGGAATTATAAGGGGCCGGATTTTGCCGCGTCAGCTTCAAACCGGTGCGCAGGGGGTTTCGCGATCAAGCCTTTAGAAGCCATAATCCGAAAGCTTTTTTTTAGGCGGCCTTTTCGCCATATTTCCTCACTGCCAGCCCCACGGACTGGGAAGCAAAGAATTCCATTTCCCGCCGCGAGACCCGGATGGTTCGTCCGAGCAGGTTGAAGGCGACGAGGGCGGGCACGGCCGTGACCAGTCCGACGGCGGTGGTGACCAGCGCCTCGGAAATACCAGGGGCCACTTGGGCGAGCGAGGCGGAGCCGCTCAGGCCGATCGCCTGGAAGGCATCCATCACGCCCCACACCGTGCCGAACAGGCCGATGAACGGGGCGGCCGACGCGGTGGTCGCCAGGATCGCCATGCCCCGCTCGAGTCCGGTGATTTCGCGGTCGATGGCGCGGGCAAACGCGCGCTGGAGGGTTTCCTCCGACAGCAGCTTGGGCATCAGGGCGATACGCTGGGTGGCGGCCTGATCCGAAATGGTCATGGATTCGTCCAGCTGCCCCTTGAGATCGTTGTAGCCTTCAAGAAAAATCCGTTTGAAGGCGCCGTCGGGATGGCGGCCGACTTCCTGCGCGGCGGCGGCGTAATCATGGCGCGCCATCATCGCCGCGACGAAGGCCGCGCCCCGCCTGCGCGCGCCGCGCAAAGTGTGCCAGCGGTCGAGCACCAGTCCCCAGGTGAGAACGCTGAGCAGCAGCAGGGTGATCAGAACCGTCCGCGCCACCCCGCCGGAATGCATCCAGAGCTGGCCAAGTTGGCTATCGGTGAGGGGCATCATCAGGAGCAGCGGCGGCATGGAGGGGATTATAGGGAACTAGGAGTCCGTCCGAGTAATCGCCCCACCGCGCACCGGGGGCTTGCGGCCCGTATGCGAGGCAGGGCGAGCGCCGCGATGCCGCGCGTATCGCAAGCGA
>JAYVQF010000006.1:0-3224 GCA_043777195.1 Thermoanaerobaculia bacterium | reverse complement strand
CACAGCGCAAGACACCCGACAACGCCTTGATCGCGGGACCCTTCAACAGTGACGACACCGTGCTTTTTGTGCCGCACGGCGATACCTATGAGCCGGATTACGGAGACGCAGAGGGGGAGTGAATCGCCGTCAGCAGAGATGGCGTGTTCATCGTCAAGGATTATAGTGAAGGTTGATTAGTCGGTGAGGTTTTTCATCGCTTTCTGGCGGAGCATCCCGACTTGGTGCAGTGCGCCCTGAAAACCCTTCTCGCGGGCGCGGGGTTCGAGGTCTTCGAGGATTTTCAGGGCGGCGGCGTAATGATGTGCGGCGAGCAATGCTTCGGCGCCGGTGAGGCGGGCGTAGAAGGCCGTGGGGCTGGATTTCGTCGCGTCGGCGGCTTCGATCGACGAATGCACGCCGTCCTCATCGCCATCGAGACCCGCGAGGAGAGATTGGGCGATCGCGCGTTCGCGGGGGTTTTTATCCAGCGAGTGTTCGACGATTTCCCGGGCCAGCGCGCCTGCGCGCGGGCCGGTGCCCAGTCGAAGTTCAACATGGGCGGCCACGGCGAGCGCTTCATTCAAGGTATCCGCACTGCCCAATTTTCGGGCACAGGCCTCCAGGCGATCACCGGCCGGGTCTTCCGCCGCGCCGCACAAAAAAAGCAGTCCCTGGGTCAGCAGCGCAGGGCATTCAACCCGGAGATTGGCGCTTTCCCGGGCCTCCGCCAAAGCCCCTTCCGCTTGCTCCCGGGCCGACGCCGCGTCTCCCAGCTCGCACAGGACCCGGGCCAGCATCGCTTTACCGCAGGTCAGGGCGAATCGATTCCCGGATTTCCGCGCCGCCTCAATCGCCGCATTACACCGATCCCGGGCGGATTCCAGCGCGCCGTCATCCCAATCCATTTCCGCGAGGTTCGCCTGATAGATGGATGACTTGCTGAGATTCCCCAGCCGATCAGCCAGATGCGCTGCATCCAGAGTCAACTGCCGGGCCTGATCCTTTTCGCCGCCCGCCCAGCAGGCCACGGCCCAATTGTTCAATACCGTCGAGCGAAAGAGCAAGGCCGTGCCCTCCGGCAAAAGTTTCAGGATGTCCGAATATTGCAAGGAGGCCGAAGCCCAATCCCCTTTCAAATAGCGAAGGAAGGCGTGCCGCATCAACGCCAGGCCCGATCTCTCGGGGTCATTCATCGCTCCCGCGAGAGCCTGCAGCCGGTGGCTGCCGGCTTCAAATTCAGTCATCACGCCGGAATCAAACAGCCGGGAAGTCAGGATGTGCAGACTGTCAAATTGCAGCGCCGGATCATCCCCGTCATTCACCAGCGCCACCGCCTTGCGGCCATACTCGATCGCCTGCGCCAGATTTCCCGAGCGATCCTCCACCTCCGACCATTCGATCCACAGCCGAACCTGCGCGGCGTGCGGCAGGGTGGCCATTTCTCCCGCCGGCGTGCGCGCCAGCCGATCGAGCAGCCTCCGGGCTTCCATGAATTGCCCCTGCCGGCGGAGCTTCTTGATCACCGGCACGGCATGATCACCGGCGAGCTGGGGATCGCCGCTGTCAATCGCATGTTCGGCAAGCGCGAGCTGATGCTGATCACCCGCGACGCTCAGAATTTCCACCATTTTTTTATGCAGGCGGCGGCGCTTGAGGCCGCTCACTTCGCCCTCCAGTTCAAGCCGCGTCAGGCCATGCGGGAAATGCAGGATATCGGGCTCCGCCTCTTCGAGGAGGCCCGCGCGAATGGCGCGCTCGGCAATGTCCAGCAGCTCATCCTCGCCGGTCGCCGCCAGGGCTTTCCACCAGTCGAATTTGAACTGCGAACCGATGACCGCCGCGAGTTGCAGCGCATCGCGATCGCCTTCCGCCAATCCCTGCAACCGCGAGCGCACCGCTTCTTCCAGGGTCGCCGGCAACTTGATTGCGCCGCGTTGCGTGAGCATGAGCCAGCGCTCCAAGTCGAGCCGGCCGCCGGTCGAGGCCAGCCGCCCTTCTTCAATTCCCTGGCGCAGCAGTTCCACGATGAAAAAGGGATTGCCGCCGGTGATTTCATGTAGCCGCAGGATCAGCGTCTCGGCGGGCGGCTCGGGCAATCCCAGCGAGGCTTGCGCGAGCAGGCCGGTTTCCGCAGCGGTCAGTGCTTGCAGCCGCAGCGATTCCGCTTTCGTCGTCAGCGATTTGAGAAAATCGTACACCGGCCCGATGGCTTCCGCTTCGCGCACCCCGGTGATGATCAACAGGGGTTTCGCCTCCGGCGCCGCCGCGCTGATCCCGGTGAAACTGATCGCCAGATGGGCCAGGAGCTTGATGGAGAGCGGATCGGCATGATGCAGATCATCCGCCAGCAGCAAAATCTTTTCCGTGCGCAAAAGCCGGTCAAAGAATTCATAGATCGCCACCATCAGGCGCGCTTCTTCCGCCGCGCCCTCGATGGGAATGTATCCCACGGGATCGGCATGCAGGCGCAGCGCCGGAAAATAATGCGCCAGGATCGGGCCTTCTTTGCCCAGCCATTCGCGCCTTTCGGGTCGCGCTGAAATTTCCTGCGCGGTCGCCGCGAAGAAATCCTGAAAAAGCTGCCCCAGCGCGCCGCCCGCAGTCCGCCCCGCTCCCCGCCAGATGCGGATGTGCCTGCCCTGCGCCTGCACGCGAAGTTCGTCGAGCAGCCGGCTTTTTCCGGCGCCCGCCGCACCCATGATCAAGCGGACGCCCCCCTTGCCGGCGGACAATTCTTCGACGGCATGGCGCAATTTCTCCACCCCGCCCGCATTGCCGATCCACGGCGTTTGCAGCAAGCCGCCCGGCAGGAAGGCGTCGAGCCGCAGCGCCGAAGTCGCATCCAGCATCGCGCCATCGCCGGCTTGCAGCCGCTTCAACGCCGCGCCGGCGGCGCGCGCGGTCGGGAAACGGCCACCCGGAACTTTTGCCAGGAGTTGCAGAATGTATGCGCTATGTCCCGGCGAGATCGCAGCGTTGTATGAACCCGGAGGCGCCGGCGGCTGCTGCAAATGCGCCACCAGAATCGCCGCCATCCCGCCGCCGGCGAAAGGATGGCGGCCGGCCGACAGCTCATACAAAATAATTCCCAGCGCATACAAATCGCTGCGCCCGTCCAGTGGCTGGGCGCGGATCTGTTCAGGCGACAGATAGAGCGGCGTACCCAGGACTTCCCCCGCCCCCGTGACCGACAACTCCTGCTCCGTCTCCCCGCGCGCCAGGCCGAAATCAATCAGCTTCAC
>JAYVQF010000005.1:0-3235 GCA_043777195.1 Thermoanaerobaculia bacterium | reverse complement strand
GATATCGCGCAGACCCGGGATTTTCATGCGCGCTTCGCACTGCGCTGGGCGCCGGCCGCTTTCGCCTCGGGCGCCGGCACGCTGCGCCGGCCGGGCCTCGGCGGGATCACGGTGGCGGATAATGGCTCGCAAGACGGGCTGGCTTGGGATGCACGCGCGACGCTAGTGCCCGGCCGGCTGGCTTTTTCAGCGGGCTACGCGCCTTTTTGGGATGAACGCGCCTATCGCTATGAAACCGGGGAGGGCGACCTGGCGCGCGACGGCGTGGACATTCCAGACGCCGGCCGGCGATGATCCCGAGGCCGGTGACGCAGCCCGCTCCGGGGGCCCGCCCCATTCGCCATAGAGTTCCCACGCCGCGAATTGCATCAATTCATGAAAGGGCGCGCCGGGGTCGCAGACGAGTTCAATCCGCTCGCGCGCGGTGAGCCGCGCCTTTTCGTGCTGCTTCGCGATGGCGGATTTGCCGCCGCCCAGCAGCAATTGCTGGCGGTCGCGCTCGATCGCCTCGACTTTGGCCAGCCAGTCGGTCTGGTTTTTTTCAAACGCGGGCGCCTGCAAATCTGCGGCGGAAAAGCGCGTGCGCAGGGTGTTGGCGGTGGCGGAATCGGACATCGGGATGGGGCCTCGGGTGAAAAATCAGGATCGGGCGGGGATATTATCCCCGGTGCCGGTTTGCTCCGAATAAGGAGCGTTAGAATAACGGCCGTGCGAATCCTCGCCGCTTGCTTTCTGGCGCCGGCCCTGCCGCTGTTCGCGGGTGCAACGCCCGCCCGCCGTCCGCCATCTCCCGCCCCCCGGAGCCGCCCCAGCCTGCTGCTCATCACCCTCGACACCACGCGCGCCGACCACCTCGGCTGTTACGGTTACAAGCCCGCGCAGACGCCCAATCTCGACGCGCTGGCGGCGCGCGGGTTGCGTTTTGAAAATGCCTACGCATCCGCGCCCATCACGCTGTCGTCCCACTCGACGATGATGACCGGCACTTTCCCGCCCCGCCACGGTGCGCGCGACAACGGCCTGTTCAAACTGAATTCCGATGTGGAGACGCTGGCGGAGGTGCTGAAGAAGAACGGCTACCAGACCGCGGCCTTCGTCTCGGCGGCGGTGCTCGACCGGCAGTTCGGACTCAATCGCGGGTTCGACCATTACGATGATAATGTGCGGACCGGTGAATACCGGGCCTTTTCCTATCAGGAGCGGGCGGCCAACCAGGTGACCGAGGCGGTGATCAATTATTTGCCGAAGCTCAAAGCCTCGGGCAAGCCCTTTTTCCTATGGGTTCATTATTACGACGCCCATTATCCCTATGTGGCGCCCAATCCCTTCAAGACGCAATTCCGCAACTCCCCCTATGACGGCGAAATCGCCTTCGTGGACGCCAACCTCGGCGAGCTGTTCGAGGAGATGAAATCGGCCGGGCTCGACCGGAATCTTTACACCGTCGCGGTCGGCGATCACGGCGAAATGCTGGGCGAACACGGCGAGCGGAATCACGGGGTGTTTCTCTACAAGAGCGCGCTGCATGTGCCGCTGATCATTGCGGGGCCGGGGATCGCTGAATCGAAAATTGCGCAAGATTTCGTCGGGCTGGTTCATGTGAAAACATTGGTTGAAACCGCCCTCGGCTTTCACGGAAAGGGCCTGTCACCTGATTGGCCGATCCAGGACCTGCCCGCCAAGGACATTTACGAAGAAACCTTCATGCCCTATTTCTCCTACGGGTTTTCGCCGCTGATGGGGTTGCGCACGGATCAATTCCATTACATTGAAGCGCCGCAACCGGAGCTGTACGATCTCAGCGCCGACCCCGGCGAAACTCGCAATCTGCTGCTTGCGCCGGATGGCGAAAAGCTTCACGGCGAATGGTCAAGGAAACTTGCGGATTTTCTTTCCCGGATCGGCAAGGGCGCCGCCGCCTCCCGCGAAAAACTTCCCGTACCCAACGCCAGCGCCGATCCCGAACTGCTCAAATCCCTGGCGCAGCTCGGCTATGTGGGAAATGCCGGCGGCGGGTCGGAGAATCTGCCCGACCCCAAGACAGGGGTTGACCTCCTGGGAAAAATGCGGCAGGCCGAGGCGCTCAAGGAGGCGGGAAAAACCGCTGCGGCGATTCCGCTGTATGAAGAGGTGCTGCGCCGCACGCCGAATAATTTCAACACCTACAGCCTGCTCGCCAACGCCCGGCTGGAGACCGGCCAGCCGCAAGAGGCGCTGCGCATCTTTCGCGCCGGACTGAAGCTGAATCCCCGCCTCGAGTTCCTGCGGCTGGGTGAGGCGGGCGCAATGGCGGCGCTGAACGACCCCGCCGCCGAGGCGAAATACCGCGCGCTGGCGCGGGACAACCCGCGCAACGCCGACGCCGGCATGACGCTGGGCGATTATCTCTACGCGCAGGGGCGGATCGACGACGCACGCGCCGCATGGAACGCCGTCCGGGCGGCCGGCCACGATGATGCCGAGCTGCGTTACCGCATCGGTCGCGATGAATGGCGCGGCAAGCGGCCGGCGAGCGCCCAGAAGGAATTGAGCGCGGCCATCGCTTTTAACAAATACCACGCCGAAGCCCTTGCCTTGCTGGCGGAAATCATCGCCGGGCGCGATCCCGCCGCCGCGGCCGCTTTTTACCGCCGCGCGATAGAAGAACGGCCCGAGCGCACGGACTGGCGGCAGGCGCTCGCCGCGCTCGGCAGGTAATCGTGGGGGATTGACCGGATCGTCAGGCGGATCCGGGGCGAGGATAATAGCGCGGTGACATGCCGGTTCCGCGAATGATGAATTTCGAAACATGACCATGCGCCCTTATTCCGCCCTGCTTCATCGTTCGTCGCCTGCGATGCCCTTCCCGGCGCGCGCGCATTACCCGCCTGGCGAAAAATCCATCCTTCCTCATCGGTTGCAAAATTTATAAATCGCTGCACAGGTTCCTGCCAGGAGATTCGCATGCCATCTTTCCGCTGCACCATGATTCGCTTGGGATTGCTGCTCGCACTGGCGCCGCCCGCCCGGGCGCATGACGATCCGGCGCCATCGGCGGATGACGATGCCGAGAACGCCGCGGCATGGTTCACCCTGCCCGCACCCGAGCTGCCTGATCCGGTCGCCGTGGATGGGCCGGGCCATCGTCGTCGCATGCGGCCGGACTACGGTGTCGAGGATTGGGATGATGCGGCGCGTCTGAGCGAGTTCACCGCGTTCGAATCATGGGGTGACCCGGCGGCGCCGGATATCGCGC
>JAYVQF010000004.1:0-3236 GCA_043777195.1 Thermoanaerobaculia bacterium | reverse complement strand
GATATCGCGCAGACCCGGGATTTTCATGCGCGCTTCGCACTGCGCTGGGCGCCGGCCGCTTTCGCCTCGGGCGCCGGCACGCTGCGCCGGCCGGGCCTGGGCGGGATCACCGTGGCGGATAATGGCTCGCAAGACGGGCTGGCTTGGGATTCGCGCGCGACGCTGGTGCCCGGCCGGCTGGCTTTTTCAGCGGGCTACGCGCCCTTTTGGGATGAACGCGCCTATCGCTATGAAACCGGGGAGGGCGACCTGGCGCGCGACGGCGTGGACATTCCAGACGCCGGCCGCCGTTTCACCATGGCCCGCATGCGCACGGATCGCTATACATTCGGAATTGTATGGATACCGGTGGCCGGCCAGACCGTGTCCGTGAGTCTGTGGGGCGCGCCGCAGCAGGGTGCCGGGCGCATCCGTTTTGACTCGATGCGCACCCGCGCCGGTGCCGATGCGGGTGTCAACACGAGACCGCCCAGGGGCGTGAAAGATTTGCCCGCGGCCGATGGCGAATTCGGACGCACGCGCCTTTCGGATCACGGCGCGCGGCTGGCGTGGGCTTGGGTGTTCGGGCCGTGGCGCCTGGCCGCCGAGGCGGCGCAGCGGCGATGGTCGCTGGAAGAAACCCCGGATCCTGCGGCGGACACCACCAGCTACAACGACAACCGCCGCCCGGGGGTCTATGAAATTCAGCAGTATTACGGCTATGCGCCCGTCACCACCGCCTCGCAATATCGTTTCGGCGGCCTGGGCCTGTATGCGGCGAACACGGGCGGTCACGAACGGCGGTACGGACTGGAATTGAGCCGGGATTTCGGCGGGGTCATTCACCAGCACCTGAGTCTGGCCGCCAGTCGCAGCGACAACCGGTTCCGAGAAAATTTACTGCGCACCGGCGCGCGCGGCGACAACGCACCGCAGGTCTCGCTCCGCGCCATCTTTGGACGACCGATCGCCAGCAGCATTATTCGGCTGCGCGGCGGGTTCACGGCGCAGGCGACTTGCGGCCGGCCCGACCCGACCGGTACCGATTTTCGCTCCGCTTGTCCGTCCACAGTGTATACCATCAACTCGGCGGATCTGGCGCCGCCCATGCGCAATGATGCGCTGCGCGATGACCGGCTTTCCCTGACAGACACGCTGACGACTGGCCCTTGGCGATTTGATCTCGCTGCGCGGCGCGATCGCGTAACAATCGGCAGCCCAAACCGGTATGCGCTATACAGCGATGCCACCGGCCAGGTTCTGACCGGGAACGATGGATGGGAAGTGGGCTCGCGCGTCGAGGATGTACCTTATAATCCAGTCAGCCCGCCGCCGCCCGAGTACACCGAGGGCAAGGGCATTTTTGTGGCGGGGGAATATCGTTTTCCGCCGGCGCTCTCCGTCCGGGCCGCCGCGCGCTGGATGGCGCTCGCCGATGACCGCCTCGTCCTGCGCGCAGCCGTGGCGCGGGAGCACGAGTTGCCGTCGGATCACATGACGATGCACGCCTTTGAAAATCAGTTTGGCATCGCCTCCGCGACTTTCGCCAATCCCGATATCACCGGCCAGTATGGGCCGACACTGACCCGCGGGGGCGGCACCGCGCTCATCACGCCGGGCACCCGACTGGCCTACACCGACAGCCTGGAAATGGGCGCCGACTGGCGCGTCTCGCCAGCGCTGCGCGTTTCAGCGCGGCTGGGTATTTTCCGACTGGGCCGCGCCCTCGATCACACCCAGGCCAACAGCGCTGAGGCGATCGCCAACCGCCAGTATGATTTTTATTTGGTGAACGACGCGGTCTACGGCAGTCGCTACTGCCTCAACTGCGCCCGCGGCCAATATACCCTCTTTCCCGGTTATACCCCTGCCTACAACAGCGCCAACCCGGCTGATTACAACTCCGCGGCGCGCAGCTTCCTGTCGGAAACCCTGAGCAACCCCGGGGAAAACACCGCAGCCGGCGTTTTCCCGCGGCCGGAGCGGCGGCTCACGACCCTCGCGCTCGCGGCCAAGTGGCATCCTGAAGGCTCCCACTTCGCGGTTTCCATGCAGGGACGCCTGCTGCGCGCACGCGGCAATTACGCCGGTCCGGTGGAAACGGAAAATGGGCTGAGCGATCCCGATCTGACTTCCATTTATGCCTTTGCGCCGTCCTATCTGGCCAGAACCCTTTATACCTCAGGCGATCTCAGCGGGCAGTTGGCCATGCAGGGAAAATCCCCCGCGACCCTGCGGATCCTGTTCACGGATGAACGGCTCGGGGTGGATGGGCTGGGCGGCGCCCTGCGCTGGCGGTGGGCTCAGGGGCTGCCGCGCACCCCGTGGCTGACGGTGCCGGGCAGCCAGGTCGCGGCGATCCTGCCGGGCAGCAACCCGGACTATTACGCGTTCGATCTCGATCAAGATGGGCGTCCCGACCGTTTCGTATTGCGCAATTACACGCCGTATGTCCGGGGTGGCCTGGGGCACGCGCCGGCGCAAACCGCGATTGATCTGGCGCTGCATTATCGCCGGACGGTTCGCGGCGGGGAATTGACTGTCGGCTGCGAACTGGACAATCTGCTCAACGACCGGCGCGTGCAGTCTTATGACGATCAAGTCGAACTGCCGCTCGGGTATATCGCCGCCGGCGGGGTGGATGCGCTCAGCGGCCCTGCCCTGCCCGAGCATGACGAGCCGCCTTCCGATCCCACCCTGCGCGGCCCCAACCCGACCTACGGCCTGCCGACTGCGCGGCAGGGCGCGCGCCGCGTGCAAGTATTCGCGTCTTGGGTTTGGTAAAGGGCCACTCACTCTAATTCACTGGGCCTGATTAATTTCAAAGGGCTGTTTTTTCTCGGAATCAGGATTGTCACTTGGGCCTCCGAATTCTGGGAGGTCGGCAAAACATCAGTGATTAACCTGATTTTTTAAATATTGATAAAGCGGATAATAGCCCCTCGGGGTGGTAGCATTCGGCTGGGTTCGACCCCAGCTCAAGATTGCCGTCTTAACTCACTAGCTTAACGCACCGACTTCACCTGAGGTACTTCCCATGCGCAATTTTTTCTACGCTCTCACGGGGTTCTCCCTGGCGCTCTCCGGCCTGCAAGCCGTGCAGCGCCCTAGTAATCCTTCGGCGGCCCCCGTTTCTTCTTTGGCGGGGCGAACGAAGATGCGCCAGCGGCCGATGGACAGCAACACGGCCACCTCACTGTCCGAGCTGAAGTCCAAAGCCGCACTCGCGGCGCAGCCCGAGCTGAGCCGCATGGCCA
>JAYVQF010000003.1:0-12745 GCA_043777195.1 Thermoanaerobaculia bacterium | reverse complement strand
TGACGAAGGGGCCGCCGCCCACGCGGGTGCAGTAGGCCTTGAAGATGCCGATGATCGCTGAGATCCGCTTGGGCGAGAGGCCCAGGCCGCCGCAGATGCCGGCAGCAGAAGAGTTGGATGAAGTCACGAAAGGGTAGGTTCCCAGATCGACATCGAGCAGCGTGGCCTGCGCCCCTTCCAGCAGAATTTTTTTGCCGTCATCGAGCATGGCGTTGACCATGAGCGAGGTGTCTTTAAGATGGGGCAGCATCGCCTGGCGCATCGGTTCGAGCTGGGCGGCGACTTCAGCGGGGGAGGGGGCTTCGACGCCGAATATTTCCTTGAGGATCGGCATCATCACTTTCGCCAGCCGTTCAATGGAACTGGCGAAGCGTTCCGGCGAACAAAGATCGCCCGCGCGCACGCCTTCGCGCATGGCCTTGGTTTCATAGGCGGGGCCGATGCCGCGCAGGGTGGTGCCGATCTTCTTGTCCCCCTTCACCTTTTCGCGCGCTTCGTCAAGCAGCTGGTGATAGGGGAGAATGAGATGGGCGCGGTCGGAGAGATGGAGATTCTTGAGGGAATAACCCTGCGCCGCCAGCCCCTCGGTTTCCTTGACGAAGGCGCGCGGGTCAATCACCATGCCGCTGCCCAGGATGCAGCACTTGCCATCGTCGAGAATGCCGGCGGGAATCAGGTGCAGCGCATGCTTGACGCCGTTCTTGACCACGGTGTGGCCGGCATTGTGGCCGCCCTGAAAACGGCAGACCGCATCAAATTTCGGCGCGAGAAGCGAGGAGATTTTTCCCTTGCCTTCATCACCCCATTGACCGCCAATGACTGCGAGCGCATATCCACGCATATCGAATTCCTGTAGTGAATTGCCAACTCACCCGCAGAAAGGCCAGGCTGTTGACGCGGGATTTTACAGGATGCTGCCCGCGTGAGCAGGCAGTCGCAATTATTTCAATCCGGATAGTTGAACTGCACCGGAATTTCGATGTCGCTGCGCAGGCTCTTGTTGACCGGGCAGGTATGGGCGGCATTTTCGAGGGCAGCGCGCCGTTCTTGCGGAATACCCGCGGGCAGCGTCATCACCACCGTGAGCTTGCCGATGCGGCGGTGGGGGTCGGCGACCATGCCCTTCGTCACCTGCAGCGAAGTCCCATCGATCATGAGTCCGTGATTTTTGGCGTAAATGCCCATGATCGTCAACATGCAGGCGCCCAGCGCCGCGCTCACGAGATCAGTGGGAGAAAAGGATTCTCCCTTGCCTTGATTATCCTTCGGCGCATCGGTTGAAATCACCGCGCCCGAAGGCCCGTGCGTCAGCGTGCAGCGCAGCCCGCCGTTGTACTCAACCGTCATCTGAACCATGGAAGACTCCTAAGAGGTATTTACCGCCAAGGCGCCAAGACGCCAAGTTATGAAAAGTAAAATTTATTGATTGCATTCAGGCGTGCGTTGGCAGAATTATTCTAAATTTCCCAACTTTTCCAATAGCAGTACTTGGCGTCTTGGCGCCTTGGCGGTTAAATCTAAATTTCTTACCCCGCGTGATTGGCTTCGAGCCAGCGTTCGGCGTCGATCGCGGCGGCGCAGCCGGTGCCGGCGGCGGTGACGGCTTGGCGGTACCGGTGATCGGCGCAGTCGCCCGCAGCGAAGACGCCTTCCACGGAAGTGTAGGTGAGATATTTTTTGATTTCGATATAGCCGACTTCGTTGAGATCGATCTGCCCCTTGAAAATTCCAGTGGTAGGGGCGTGGCCGATCGCGACGAAGATGCCCTGGGTGGCGTAATTCCAGGTGGCCCCGGTGAGGGTGTTTTTGAGACGCACGCCATTGACGCCGCCGCCCTTCACGCCGAGGACTTCGTCAATCACCGCATTGGTGATGATCTGGATCTTGGGATGTTTCTGCACCCGCTCCAGCATGATCTTGGAGGCCCGGAAGGTGTCGCGGCGGTGGATGAGCGTGACTTTCGGACAGAAGCGCGCGAGAAATTGCGCCTCCTCCATGGCGGTGTCGCCGCCGCCCACGATGACGACTTCCTTGCCCTTGAAAAACGCCCCGTCGCAGGTGGCGCAGGCGCTCACGCCAGAACCCATGAATTCCTTTTCCGAGGGAATTTCCAACCATTTAGCGTTTGCGCCGGTGGCGATGATGATCGCCTTGGCCTGATATTCCTTGCCGTCCGACCAGACCTTGAAGGGGCGCTGAGCGAAGTCCACTTTGTCGACATTTTGCGCCAGCATCTCAGTGCCGAAGCGCTCGGCCTGTTCACGAAACAGCGGCATCAGCTCCGGCCCCTGAATTCCCTTGGGGAAGCCGGGGTAATTCTCCACTTCGGTGGTGATCATCAGCTGTCCGCCGGTCACATTGGGCGCGGCCCCCTCGAATTGCAGAGGCGCGAGATTGGCGCGCGCGGCGTAAAGCGCGGCGGTGTAGCCGGCCGGACCGGAGCCGATGATGATCAAATTACGGATGTCAGACATGCAATGAACCTCGACAAAAGATCGTGACGGGTTGAGAACGCGGGATTTTAAGGTTTATGCCTACGGGATTGTGTTTGCGCAGAAACTTTGAGTGAACTATAATCAGTCTCGCAGGTTTTATCCAAATGAAAATTTTCGTTCTGCTTGGATTGGGCGCGACGACGCTGATGAACGGCGCCGCCCACCCCCTCACTCCGCCGCCGCAGCCATTGCCGCCGCCGGATGATTGTGAATTGCTGCCGCTTCGGGTTACGACGGCAAATCTTCAACTGCTGGGTCAGGCCATCGAACAATACCGCACTAACACCAACGCCTGTCCGGTGGCTCCTGATGTGGTGTCGCTGCTTGCAATTCTTACGCCGGATTATTTACCGCAGGCGGTTAATTCACAGGACGGATGGGGACGGCCCCTGCGCTATGAGACTTGGAATGCCGGCACGCTGGCGATGCAGCATTGCGGCCTGGCCAGTGCGGGCCGGGATGGGATTTGGGAGTTTCCCTCATTAATGGGCTATCCGGTCGGCCCGGCCTATCATCTTGACAATGACATTGTCATGACGGACGGACGGTTCACCTGGCTGTATGACGATCCCCGCCGGAGCGATCAGGATCGCTACAACGCATCAGCGCGCTGGATGAAAATACTGGCCGGTGCACTAGAAGCGTACAACACGGATAGCAATAGCTATCCGACGGGCACGCTAGAACAGGTTTACGCCCAGTTGACCCCGTGGTATATCGGCACCATTGATTATCGAGGTACGACCGATCATTGGGGTCGTCCCTATATCTATCTCGCCTGGTCCTCGACAGGAACCTTGCGACTGGATCATTATGTGCTGGCCAGTGCCGGCCGGGATGGGGTCTGGGAAAAAGCCAGCCTCCGGGACTACATCCCCCGAACCGCGGTGTCCTACGACAACGACATCGTCCTGATGGATGGGCAGTTCATCGAGATCGTGGACGATCCTTCGCTGACGCTGGCGCAGCTCGAAAGATTCAGCATGGGGAAATCGAAAACCATCGCATCCGCGCTGGAGCAATACAATACAGATTACAATCATTATCCTGTCGGCACTACTCTTCAGCAGATGCTTTCCGCATTGCAACCTAATTATCTTCCTGGCGGAGGATTCGATCAGGATGCCTTTCGCCAGCCCCTGCGGTATGTCGCGTGGGGCGCCGTCGCAGGCTCTCCCACGCATTACCGTCTTGCCAGCATCGGACGGAATGGCACTGCGGACTTGCCGGATTTGTGTTCACCGCTTCCCGCGACCCGGCCCGCAGGATTTGACGACATCATCATGCAAGACGGACAATTTATTACTGTGCCGGACGGTTATTCACCGCCGACCTCAGGGAATGGCTGTGCCGCGCCAGCGCCCCCTATGACCCAAGCAGTCACGCCTGCTCAAGCCATGCCACCCTCACAGAGAAAATCAGCCGGGCGTCGCCGGAGCACTGACCGGCGGTACGGAGCCAAAAACTAGCCTGATTGGCGCGATGGCGAGATGCTGATTTCACTTTGACAGCAGGGTGCAACTGGGCTATAATTCGCGTCCCTGCTGCCAAGCAGGCAAGTCAACTATTCCCGGAGTCTTATATGTACGCCATTGTGGCGACCGGCGGCAAGCAGGTTCGTGTGCAAGCCGGTCAGATTCTTCGCCTTGAAACTTTGGATGCCCATGTGGGCGACACGGTCGCATTCGACCAGATCCTCGCCGTCGGCGGCGAGGGCATTGAGCCCGCGATCGGCGCGCCCTTCGTGAGCGGCGCCAAGGTCGTCGGCGTGGTGGTCGAGCATGGCCGCGAGCGCAAAGTGATCATTTTCAAAAAGGTTCGCCGCTCGCAGTACAAACGGCGCAACGGCCACCGCCAGAATTACACTGCGGTGCGTTTTGAAGAAATTTCGTTCGGCAAACACTCGGTGAAAGCCGAGCCGATGAAGGAAAAATCGGCCCCCGCGGAAGCCAAGGCGGCGAAAGCTCCGAAAGCCCATAAAGCGGCCGCCAAAGCCGCACCGAAGAGCGCGAAAAAGAAAGCTGCAGCAACGAAAACGGCCGGCAAGAAAGCCAAATAAATTCAGTCCATTTAATTTCTTCAGCCCAATCTTCACCGAGACACTATCATGGCACACAAGAAAGGCGGCGGCTCCTCACGCAACGGACGCGATTCAAACTCCCAGCGCCTCGGCACCAAGCGCTTCGGCGGCGAACTGGTCAACTCCGGCACCATCCTGGTTCGCCAGCGCGGCACCCCGATCAAAGCGGGTGTGAATGTCGGCTGGGGCAAGGATGACACCCTGTTCGCCACTGCAACCGGCCATGTCCAGTTCGTGAACAAGGGCGGCCGGGGACGCTTCGTGAATATCGTTCCTGTGGCCTGATTCTCAACCCGTTCCGAAATTAAAAAACGCGCCGAGGCAATTGCCCGG
This sequence comes from Thermoanaerobaculia bacterium, assembly GCA_043777195.1. GTDB lineage: Bacteria > Acidobacteriota > UBA4820 > JAYVQF01 > JAYVQF01 > JAYVQF01. The sequence continues at coordinate 7,837 of JAYVQF010000003.1, read as the reverse complement.
CGCGTTTTTTTATTGGATTTTTTACCGCCAAGCACGCCAAGGGCGCCAAGATATAAAGACAATTCGTGAGCGGCGGCGTTTAATCGCTGAATGAAACTATAAAATTATTAATCTTGGCGTGCTTGGCGTGCTTGGCGTGCTTGGCGGCCTTGGCGGTTAATTCTGTCTCCGCATCAGCGCGCGCCGGCTTTGAGGGCGGCCGCATCGGGAATGGGCAGCATGACGCCGGGCTTGAGGCCGTGGCGCGCGGCCTCGCCGGCGGCGAGTTCCAGGACGAAGCGGACGGCTATGTTTTCGTCGGGGCCATAGGTGGGGCAGGGCTCGGCGGTGCAGATGGGGGCATGATCCGCGACATAACGAACCGTTCCTGCATCGTCCATGAAGATCATGTCAAGCGGGATGAGGCAATTCTTCATCCAGAAGCGTTCCGGCCGCGCTTCGGGAAAGACGAACAGCATGCCCTGGCCGGCGGGCAGTTGGCTCACTTCCATCAGGCCGTGTTCCCGGCTGGCTTCGTCGGCGGCGAGCGGCGCGAAAACCGAGCTGCCGTCGGGCAGGGTCAGCGAGACCGAGGAGGGCGCGGGGGGGGCGGATTCCCTGGCGGCGCCGGCACTGACGGCGGAATTCGGCGACGACCCCGCACATCCGGTATGGAACAATGCGGCGAACCCAATCGCCGCCAGTGATCCGCGCAGGGAATTCAACATGAACCTTGAATTCTCCCGGCGATCCTGGCGTCCTGACGGGTTCTTATTTCGCCGCAGATGCGGGCGCTGAGCCGGGAACTTCCGGCGCGGGCGGCAGGGTCTTCATGACTTCGCCGGCCTTGCCCTGGAATTCGGCGGCGTTTTTGTCATCTTGAACTTTTTTCAGTTCGGCGCGCGCGAGTTCAGTCTGCTGAGGGCTCTGACGCAAGTAGAAATCGGCGAGTCGAAGGCGTGCCGCGGCAACCGGGAAGGTGGGGGAATTCAGGGCGATCGCCTTCTCCAGCGCCTGCCTTTCAGCGCTCATTTTGGTTTTTTCGTCAATCGTCACTTCTTTTCCCAGTTTTCCCGCCAGTGTGGCCAGGGCGCTCAGCCCCAAGCCGGCGGTTTCGGCATCGCCGGAAACGCTCAGTCCGGCGGCCAGTTGATAGGCTTTTTCCAGTTCGCCCTGTTCGGTGAAGAGGGCGACCTGCAGAAGACGGCCATCGCGGGCGGCGGTGCTGCCGGGATATTTTTCGGTCAATTCACGCAGTCGGTCGGCGGTGGCTTTCAGCCGCTCGGTATCCGAAGCGAAGCGCTTTTCACCGGCGCGGGGCGGCGTGGCGGCGGCAGAACCGAGGCTCACCGTGCCGTGATAATTGTCGAGCGCCTCGCCGAGTAGTGTCTGCGCCTTGAGACCGCGATTTTTCATGATGAAGGCGGCGCCCAGCAGCACGAGCAGCCCGCCGGCCGCGAGCAGCGCGAGACTGAGGGCCGCGTCGCGCTTTTCAACGATCCATTCGAGGAGCTGTTCTTCTTTGCTGAGCATTCCCTCGAGCATGTCGTCGGCGGGCAGCTTGGTTTTGCGGGAATTGGCCATGAATATTTCGTCCTGACCGCACAGTTAGAACCACCGCGCGGCGCCATGAAAATTGAATATCGGTGAACGCGGAATTATAGCGGCCGCACGGCCGCAGGGGTGGAACCGTTTGTCCGGTTCGCGCCCGACCTGCCGGGTGACCGAGCCGGATGGTTGAGCAAGACCCGCGCCCGTTGCGGAGTTAAGGGCATTTGCTAAAGTATCCACCGCATGCATATTCATTTAGTTGCGATCGGCGGAACCGGAATGGGCGCTCTCGCGGGGTATCTTCGCGCCGCAGGCCACACGGTCACCGGCAGCGACGGGCCGCTCTATCCCCCGATGAGCGACATGCTGCAGCGCTGGGGACTCAAACCCATCGAGGGCTTCCGCCCCGAAAACCTGGAGCCCCGCCCTGATCTCGTCGTCATCGGCAACGCCGTGGGTAAAACCAATCCCGAGGCGATAGCGGTCATCGAACGCGCCATTCCCTTCATCTCGATGGCCCAGGCCATCCGCCAGTTCGGCATCGAGGGACGCGAGTCGCTGGTGATCACCGGGACGCATGGAAAAACCACCACCACGGCGATGACTGCCTTCCTCCTCAACTGCGCGGGCAAGGATCCCGGCGCGATTTTTGGCGGCGTCCTTAAAAACACCGGCGAGAGTTTTTTCCGCGGCCATCACCGTTATTTCGTGGTGGAGGGCGACGAATATGAAACCGCTTTTTTTGACAAAGGGCCGAAATTTTTTCATTATGCCCCGCATCACCTTCTGGTGGGCAATCTCGAATTCGATCACCTCGACAACTTCAAATCTCTCGATGCCCTCGAAGACGCCTTTTCCCGGCTCGCGGCGCTGGTGCCAGTGGACGGATCGATCACGGTGGGCTTGGAATCACCGGCGGCCCTTCGCGCCGTGAAGAATTCCGGCAGCCGCGCCCGCGTTCTCACTTTTGGACTTGACCCGGCGGCCGACATCCATGCCAAAAACATCGCCTGGCATCCCGATGGCACCCATTTCGACGCGGTGATTGGCGGCGTCGATGTCCCCGGCCTCGAATCGCAGATGCTCGGCGCGCACAACCTGCGCAATGCCCTGGGCGCGTTGGCGCTGGCGCACGCTTGCGGCGTGGATGCCGCTACCCTTCGCCGTTGCCTCGCGCTGTTCCAAGGGGTCAAACGGCGGCAGGAATTCTGCGGATTCGTCGTCGGAGCCATGCCGGCGCGCATCTACGACGACTTCGGCCATCACCCCACCGCAGTGAAAGAGACGCTCGAGGCCTTCCGCCAGCATGGCCATCGCAACTTGTGGGCGATTCTGGAACCGAAGAGTTACACCTCGTCCACCAATCGCTTTCAGGATGACTTCGCACGGGCGATCGCCGGCCGCTGTGAGCGGGCCTTCGCACTGGGCGTCTGGTGGAACAGCAAATTGGCGCAGGCCGATCGCTTTTCTCCAGAAAAGCTTGCCGCCGATTTGAATGCACAGGGCACCCGCGCGGAAAGCTGCGTCGATCCGGACGCCCTGGAGAGCGCGTTGCGCAGCGCGCTGCGTGAAGAGCCCGATCCCGCCAATCCGCCCACCCTCGTCTTCTTCAGTTCGGGCACGCACGGCGGCGTGAGGGAACGGATGCTCACGACATAGTGAGCCGAAGCAAAAATTCGCATGGGCCTCCGGGAAATTGTCCAGGGTAATTAGTCCTACAACGGGCCGCGGCGCGACCGGAATTTTTCAGCCGCGCAGCCTGCATAATTTCCGTCCCATGATCAAGAAAAGGCTTTTTACTCCCGGCCCCACCGAACTCCACCCGCTCGTTATGCAGGCGATGACGGCGCCGATTTTGAATCACCGCAAGGAAGAATTCAAGGCGCTGCTGAGCAAGACCCGGACGCAGTTGCAGACCCTGTGCAAAACCACGGGCCCAGTCGTGATTCTGGCGGCCTCAGGCACGGGCGGGCTGGAAGCTGCGGTGCTGGCGGCGGTCGCGCCCGGAGAAAAGATGCTGGTCATCAACGCGGGCAAATTCGGCCAGCGGTTCACGGAGATCGCGAAGGCGCAGGACCGCGTGGCCATCGAACTGACCGCCGAGTGGGGACAGACCATTGCCGCCGGGGCAGTCGAGAAGGCGCTCCAGACCGATAGCGCGATCCGCGCGGTCTGCGTGCAGGGGAGCGAGACCTCCACCGCGACGCAGCACAATATTGAAGCCATTGCCAAAGTCGTCAAGGCATTTCCCGACTGTCTTTTGATCGTGGACGGAATCACCGCGCTGGGCTGTCAACCGGTGAACATGGACGATTGGGGCATTGATCTGCTGATCGGCGGCTCGCAGAAGGCCTTCATGTTGCCGCCGGGCCTCGCCTTCGTGGCCATCGGCGCGAAGGCGCGGGCGCGCGTGGAAGCCAGCGCGAAAGCCGGCTATTACCTGAACCTCGGCAAGGAATTGAAAAAACAGGAAGCGGGCGAGACGGCCTATACGCCTGCGATCACACTCGTCATGGGCTTGTCCGTGGCGCTCGACATCCTATTGGAAAATGGCCCCGATGATTTCGTGAACAACGCGCATTTGCAGGCGGAGATGGCACGCGCCGCCGCGCCGGCGCTGGGGCTCGCACTTTTTTCTTCCCATCCCGCCGACTCCTGCACGGCCTTTCGCATTCCCGACGCGATCGGCGCCGGCCCGGTGGTGAAAAAGCTGCAGGAAGAATTCGGCCTCTATATCGCGGGCGGCCAGGATCAGCTCAAGGGCAAAATCATCCGCATCGCCCATCTCGGCTATTACGACGCCTTTGACACGATCGGCGCCCTCGCCGCGATCGAACTCACCCTTCATCGCCTCGGCCACCCCGTCACCCTCGGCGCCGCCGCAGCAGCAGCGCAAAAGCGGTACCTCGAACTGAAAAAATAAATGACTCCCGAATAGAGGAACCCCATGCCCAAAGTCGTGATTTCTGATGCGGTCAACCCCGGGGCCGCTGACATCCTGCGCCAGGCCGGATTCACCGTGGTCTTCAACGACGCGATGAGCGCCGAGGAACTCACGCGCGAGATGGCGGACGCCGAGGCGCTCATCGTGCGCAGCAAGACCAAGGCCGATGCCGTGCTCATTGCCGCCTCCCCGAAATTGAAAGTCATCGGCCGCGCGGGGGCGGGGGTGGACAACATCGACCTCACCGCCGCCTCGGCTGCGGGTGTGATCGTGATGAATACGCCGGGCGCCAATTCCATCGCCGCGGCGGAACACGCCATGGCGCTGATGCTGGCGCTGGCGCGCAAACTGCCGCAGGCCGATGCGTCCACCAAGGCGGGCAAGTGGGAGAAAAGCAAATTCACCGGCGTCGAACTGCGCGGCAAAACCCTGGCGGTTTTGGGGCTGGGAAAAATCGGCAAAGAAGTCGCGCGCCGGGCGCGTTCGTTTCAGATGACCGTCATCGCCTACGATCCGTTCGTCAATGCGAATTACCTGAAAGATGTCGAGGTGGAGCTGGTCGAACTCGACGCCGCGCTGCGCCGCGCCGATGTCATCACCCTGCACCTGCCTTCAACGCCGGAGACCGACCAGCTCATCGGCGGGAAAAATCTGCTGAAGCTCAAACCCGCCGTGCTTCTCGTCAATTGCGCGCGCGGAACCCTGGTGAATGAGGCTGAAGTCATCGCTGCGCTGAAAGCCAACCAGATCGGCGGCGCGGCCTTCGATGTGTATCCCGACGAGCCCAATGTCAATCCCGAGCTGCGAGCACTGCCCAATGTCGTGCTCACCCCGCACATCGCCGGTTCCACGCACGAGGCGCAGGAACAGGTCGGTTTCGATATCGCCCGCCAGGTGACGAATTATTTGCAGACCGGCGAGGTGGCAGGCGCGGTCAACTTCCCGTCGCTGGCGCGAGAAGAGTATGCGCGCATGAAGCCCTATTTCGATCTCGGCCTGAAACTGGGCGCCCTGGCCTGCCGCACAGGCGCGGGCGTTTTCGAGGAGATCGCCATCCGCTATTACGGCGAACTGGCGAAAGGCGACATCAAGCTGGTCACCAGTCATATCCTCACGGGCGTGCTGCGCTGCATCTGTCCGGGCAATCTCAACCTCATCAACGCCGCCGCCATCGCCAAGGAGCGCGGCATTCGCGTGGTGGAAACCCGCTCCAGCCGCGAGCGCGGCTTTCACAATCTGATTTCGGTGCAGCTGCGCAACGGTGAAAAACTGGATTGGGTGGAAGGCTCGGTCTTGCAGCCGGCGCGGCAGCGTATCGTTTCGGTGGACGGCATTGACATCGAAGCCCCGCTTACCGGGGATTTGCTGGTCATTCGCAATCAAGACACCCCCGGCGTCATCGGCGCCGTCGGCACGATTCTGGGCCAGGCTCAGGTCAACATCGGCAACTTCGCCCTCGGACGCAATGAAAAGGGGGAGGCCATCGGCATCGTCAATGTGGATGGCGCGGTGCGGGGAGAAACCCTGGAGGCGTTGAGAAAAGTCGCGGGAATTCGGGATGTCCGCTATGTAGAGTTGGGGGCGTAAAGAAAGCCGGAGACAGCGCAGCGGCTGGCTGCCCCCTCCGCCGATTGCGGCTTAACCGGGTCGGCCGCGGATTCTAATTTTTCCATTTCTCTCGCGGGGTTGCGAAACCCCGCAAGGTTGATTCTCGCGATCTGTCCCGGCGCGACAGGAACAGGCGCGTCCTAGCCGGCCGCGATATGGCCAGGGAGGATCGCCGGCATAAGCCGGAGATTCGCCGCCGTATATATATCGGGACGCCAAGCTGCGTGGCGAATGAAAAAATTATCCATACACAAGGTGAAGGCCGGTGTGAACTGCTTCCCCACCATCAGACGCACTTGTGAAAGCATTCGGAGAAATCTGACTAACCGAGATTTCATAGGGGGAACAGCGCGGGCCGTAACCGGATCGACATTTCTGATGTAACTGGATCGTGATGACTCTGGGCGCGAAGTGGATATATATTTTCCCTGCCAGCATACATTCAATCCGAAGCGAAATTACAACCCATCACGGCATCCCTTCAACCTCGCAATAATTTAAGGTGAACATCATGAAACTCAATTCCTCAATCCCCGCAGTTACCGCCGCAGCCACGCTGTCGCTCTTTGTCTGCCTTGGATCCGGCCTGACTGCCGTGAACGCCGCGACCGCAGAATCGGCTGCGCGTTACCGAGTGAACACCGTGCGTTTCCGGGTGAGCGAGGAAATGCTGGCGCTGAATGTCCGCGCCAGCCTGCTCGACCGAATTCGCGAGGACGCCCTATCCATTCATGTGGAGGCGACCGGCCAGGCGATCACGCTCACGGGTGAAGTCAAGGAGAGGGGCACCGTGGATTTGGCGCAGAATGTGGCCCGTGCGGTGAATGGGGTCAAGCTGGTCAACAACAAGCTCTCCAGCCCCCACGGCGGCAACCTACCCGTCGCGGTTGCCTTCGTCACCCTTAACCCCCGCAACGCGGTCGTAGACGCCCTGCTGGAGACTCGCATCAAGCGCCAATTATTGTCCAAGTACGGCGAACGAGCGATGAATATTCAAGTCGAAGCCTATGATGGCTCGGTGACCCTGACGGGCAGCACGCCCGATGTTTCCATGCGCGATCGCGCAACTTGGCTCGCCCGCGAAGCCCGCGGCGCCAGGGAAGTCCATGATCTGATGACGATCAGTCCGAAAGCGGCGAATGATTAGCCGTAAACTTTTACACACAACGCAAGATCGTTTCCCGATCCAGTTCGTCGTGAGGCACGAACGTGTCCGGCCGGTTTCCCGCGATTCGGAAACCGCAACGCGGCATTAAGAAAAATCTCACACGCACAGGCCGCCAATGCGCCTGCGAAAATCTGCATAATAGAAGTCTGCACAAGGATTCACTGATCCGTCCACCCCGAGGCCCCACAGGAAAAAAGGAGAAGTACCATGACTGCAAAACCAAAACTCAAGACCCGCGTCAAACGCACGGCCAAGCGCATCGCCAAATCGACGACCGCCGCCAAGACCGCCGTAAAGCGCCGCGTCAAGAAAGCCGCCACCCAGGTCTCCAAATGGAGCACCACGAAAAAGGTCGGTGTCGCGGCCGCTGCGGTCGCCGTGCCCATCATTGCCGCGGCAATCACCCGCGCGATTGTGAAAAAACGCAAACAGGCGGCGCAGACTGCAAAAGCAAACGCCACCCGGAAGAAGACGACCACTGGCCGCGCCTAAGGGGTCGTAAAGAAATTAAATGAACAAAGATGACTGCCGAGTCGCCCGAATGGCGAGGCGCGAGAAGCGCGCATGCCCGAAGGCATGTAAGCGAC
>JAYVQF010000002.1:0-3247 GCA_043777195.1 Thermoanaerobaculia bacterium | reverse complement strand
CGGGGGCGCGGCGGATTTCCACGCTGTCGCCCGGCAGGAGCGGCCGGCCGGCCTGGCCGTCGGCGGTCAGATAAACGGTGTCGTGTTTGCCGCCGCGGCCGGCACCGCGCGGGGCGTGCGCCAGGGTGATGCGCAGGATCGCGCTGGCGGGCAGCACCAGCGGGCGGTGCGAGAGCGCATGCGGCGCGATGGGGGCGATGAGCAGCGATTCACTGGCGGGATCCACCAGCGGCCCGCCGACCGCGAGGTTGTAGGCCGTGGAGCCGGTGGGCGTGGCGATGATGAGTCCGTCGGCTCGGTAAGTGGTGAGGGGTTCGCCATCCACCGTGGCGGCCAGACTGATGATGCGGGCCAGCGCCCCTTTGGTGATTACGAGATCGTTGAGACAGCGGTAAGTCGCCAGCGCCCGCCGGCCGCGCCGGACCGTGACTTCCAAGAGCAGCCGTGGCTGCGCGTGCAGACGGCCGGCGAGGGCCGCGCGCAGCATGGCGGGTAATTCCTCGCGCCGGGTTTCGGTGAGAAAGCCGAGGCTGCCGGCATTCACTCCGAGAACCGGCACCGGCGCGCCTTCGAGCGCGCGCACCGCAGAGAGCAAAGTTCCGTCGCCCCCGAGGCAGACCACCAAGTCAGCGCCATCCACCGCTGCTTCCCGCGCCAGCCCGCTGCGCTTGCCCAGCAGCCGCGCCGCTTCGGCATCCAGGCGGACTTCCATTCCCGCCCGCGTGAGCAGCGCCAGCGCCCGTCGCAATGGTGCGCGCACGGCCGCCGCCGGTTTGGCGATCAGCGCGACGCGGCGGATGGGCGGAAGCGCTGAGCGGGCAGCAGGCATGGGCAGCGGGCTTATTTTCCGCCGCGGTTGACGAGCATGCCGACGGCGGTGTCGAGGGCGCCGGGCGGTGCGGTCTTCATCAGGCGGCCATTGACGAAAAAGGTCGGCGTGGCGTGGAGTTCGAGCTTGATTCCTTCGTCAATGTCGGTTTTCACCCGGGCGGCGGTTTTCGGCGCGGCGACGCAGGCCGCGAGCTTCGCTTTGTCGGGCACCAGCCCGGCGACGAAACCCAGCGGCAGGCCGGGCTTCAATTCTTCCTGGTGGGTGAAGAGCGCGCCGGCGGCTTCACGATATTTCCCCTGATCCCCCGCGCACACTGCCACCCGCGCCGCTTCGCAGGCGGTGTCGTGCAGCGCGCGGGGCACCGCAGGATTGCAGCTTTTGTCGAGGGGAAACTGGCGGAACACAACCCGCAACTGGCCGCTGTAATGCTGGAGCAGCGGTTCCAATTCTTCAAAGCCATGCCGGCAATGGGAGCACTGGAAATCGGCGAATTCGACGATCGTCACCGGCGCGCTGGCTGGCCCCGCGGACGGGAATTCCGATCCTGCGCCGACCGCCAGTACAGGGCCTGATAGCGCGGAATTGACTGCGGCTTCATAGAGCAATTCCTGCGTAGAACGGACGGGCGGTTCGGGGACGGAATCGGCAGGAGATGGCGCCGAACGGATTGATGGGTTTACCGGATCTGCCAGATTCAGTCCCTCGGTCAAGGGATTCTCCGCCGGCGCAAAACTGGTGAACCCCACCGCCACCGCGATCAATGCGATCAGGCCGACGCCGAGGAAGGCGACCCAAGGTCCCGCCGCCAGTTTTCCGCGCGGCGACGACGGCTTCAGGCTCAGCGCCAAAATAAAGATCGTGAGACTGACGGCGTCCACGCCAAAACAATAGAGACAATAACTTTTTATCTTCAGGGCCATCACGGCAAGGTAGCCCAGCGACAGCAGCAGCCCGACGCAGCCTGCGACAAACAGCGCGCGCTTGCCCTCTTCCTCCATCACCGGCCGCAGCGACATCAACGCCACCAGCGCGAGGCCGAGAAACCAGCCAGCCGCGAGGGTGGAGAGCGGCAGACCCTTCAACGGTTCCGCGAAATCGCTGCGGGCGACATCGGAACAGGAGAATTTCGCGGAGATGTCGCACGCGGCGGTGGCGTTCGCGTCCGCGCGGGCCTCGTAGAAATGGCGGGTGAGGATCAGGGCCAGGACGAATCCGATGACGGCGCACAGCGCGATCGCCAGCAGTTTCGGCTTCGGGGAATTTTCGCTCATGCTGCAATTCTACCGGCGCTGCGCGCCTCAGCTTTTTCGCGGCGGGGTCTGATTGAGTTTCAGCCAGTAGTGGCAAAGCCGCTGGATGGCATGGGTGAATTCCTTGAAATCCACCGGCTTGCGGAGATAACTGTTGCAGCCGAGCTGGTAGGCCCGCACGATGTCCCCTTCGTGCACCGAAGTGCTGAGGATGACCACCGGCGTCATTGCGGTGCGGGGATGGGCGCGCAGTTCACGCAGCACGGCATGGCCGTCCAATTTGGGCAGGTTGAGATCCAGCAGCACCAGCGCCGGGTCGCTCGCCTCGGGCCTGCCGCTGTGGGGGCCGCGCCCGTGGAGAAAATCCAGGGCCTCCACGCCGTCTCGGGCCACGATCAGGGGATTGACGATCTTGTTTTTCGCCAGCGCGCGGCGGGTCAGCGCCTCATCGTCGGGATTGTCTTCCACCAATAAAATCGCGCCATGACTCATCAGAATGGCAGTCTAGCACGATGGCGATAAAACATATATGTGACGCCAATCACACTTTCCCGAGCAAATGGGCGCTCTGCAATCGTCGCTAAACTCCCGTCATGACCCCGGATTCAGTCCTCCTGATTGACCGCCAACCCGAAATTTGGCGGCTCACGCTCAACCGGCCCGACAAACGCAATGCCCTCAACCCGGATCTCATTGCGCAACTCAAAGCCGCGCTGGCGGCTGCGGCGGCTGCCCCCACCCGCCCGATTCTCATCCTCACCGGCGCCGGCAAAGCCTTTTCCGCAGGAGCCGATCTGGAAACATTGCAGTCCATCAGCCGCCGCACGGCGGATGAAAACCGCGCCGACTCCGAGACGCTGCGCGACCTCTTTCTCGCGATGATCAACCACCCCGCGCCGATCATTGCGGCTGTGAACGGCCCTGCACTGGCCGGCGGCTGCGGCCTGACCACCGCCTGTGATCATGTCATCGCCGTGCCGAACGCTTCGTTCGGCTACCCCGAAGTGAAGATCGGTTTCGTCGCCGCGATCGTCGCGCCGCTCTTGGTACGCGGCATCGGCGAACGGCGCGCGCGGGAATTGCTGCTGAGCGGCCGGACGATCGACGCGGACGAAGCCAAAACCCTCGGCCTCATTCACGAAGTTGTTCCGGCGGAAGAATTGCT
>JAYVQF010000001.1:0-3254 GCA_043777195.1 Thermoanaerobaculia bacterium | reverse complement strand
GCGCCGGAGAATTTGAGGCGCATACACCTTATCTCTACTCGACTTATGAAGATCATGACGAATCGGCGCCCACCAAGAAGAAAAAAATCATCATCCTCGGCGCCGGTCCCAACCGCATCGGCCAGGGGCTTGAATTTGATTACTGCTCGGTGCAGGCCTGCTACGCCTTCCGCGAGGAGGGGTACGAAACCATCATGGTGAACTGCAATCCGGAGACCGTCTCCACGGATTACGACACCGCCGACCGTCTCTATTTCGAGCCGGTCACGCTGGAATCGGTGCTGGACATCATTGACAACGAAAAACCCTTCGGCGTCGTGTTGCAATTCGGCGGGCAAACCCCGCTGAAACTCGCTGAGGCGCTCCACAAGCGCGGTGTGCCGATTCTGGGAACCCCCTATGAATCCATACACGCCGCGGAAGATCGCGATGAATTCCGCGCCCTGATGAACCGGTTGAAAATCCAATATCCGGTCTCGATGCCGGCGGGTGGCCTGAAAGATCTACCGCGCGTCGCGAAAGGGCTGGGCTTCCCCGTGATGATCCGTCCCAGCTATGTGCTCGGCGGCCGCGCGATGGAAATCTTTTACAGCGAAGCGCAGCTCGAAGAAGCGCTGCCCCGCTTGAAGGGCACCATCGCCGATGGACCGCTGATGGTGGATTCATTCCTCGAAGACGCGCTGGAAGTGGATGTGGATGGCATTTGCGACGGCGACAAAGTGTATATCGGCGCCTTGATGGAACACATCGAGGAAGCCGGGGTTCACTCGGGCGATTCGGTCTCGGTGCTGCCGCCCTTTTCCCTCGGCGAGGACATGGCGGAAGAAATTGAAAAAGCCTCGACCGCCATTGCCAAAGCACTGGGCGTCCTCGGTCATTTCAACATACAATTCGCGGTGAAGGGGGACAGCCTGTATTGTCTCGAAGTGAATCCCCGCGCGTCGCGATCTGTCCCCTTCGTCGGCAAATCGACCGGCGTCTCGCTGGCGCAAATTGCTTCGCGCCTGCTGGTCGGCCACAAGCTCAAGGAATATTCCCTGCGCGATTACCAAAAACTGCCCTACTTCACCGTGAAGATGCCGGTATTTCCCTTCAAGAAATTTCCGGAAGTGGACGCGCTGCTCGGCCCGGAAATGAAATCGACCGGGGAGGGGATGGGCTCGGCGCGCGAATTCCCGCAAGCGCTGGCCAAGGCGCTGCTCTCCAGCCGCGCGACATTGCCCACCGGCGGCAACGCCTTCGTCTCGGTGAAGAACAAAGACAAACGCTCCACCCTGCTCATCGCCCGCAAGCTGCACGACCTCGGCTTCAAGCTGGTGGCGACCGAAGGCACCGCGCGCGCCCTGCGCAAAGGCGGTCTCAAAGCGCGCACGGTCGGCAAAGTGATGGAAGGCGGCGCCAGTGTCGTCGACCTCGTGCAGAAAGGCGAGATCACCTTCATCATGAACACGCCATCCGGTGGCCCTGCCCGCCGCGACTCCGGGGCAATTCGTAGAGCGGCCGTCACCCATAGCATCCTGTACTTCACCACACTCGCCGGCGCCCAGTTCGCGGTGCAGGCCTTAGAGGCGTATCAAGCCGGGAATTTCGAGGTGGAATCCCTCAAGCGAATGTATGCGTTGCCGGAGGGGGAGAGGGAGTGATGAATTTTGCGGATGTGCGTTTGTGATCTTGTAGAGACGCGACATGTCGCGTCTCAAACTCCCGGCCATCGCGCGACAAGATTCCAGAACAAATTCCGCATCGAATCCATCCGCCTTCCAGGCTGGAACTATACGAATGCCGGTCTGTATTTCGTGACGATCTGCACCAAGAACCGGCAATGTGTTCTGGGAGATGTCAAAAAACGACGAATGGTGCTTTCGTAGATCGGAACTATTGCAGAAAGCCGGTGGCTCGAAATTCCCGCACATTTTCCATCGGTTGGGCTTAAAAAACCCAAGGCGTCCGGCCTTCGGGAATATGATGCCAGAAGCTGGCGGCGCCGGCCAGGTCATCTATCCACGGCGCCAATTGGGGGCGTGTCAGCTCGTTGAGTTCGAGACTGAGGCTGCACGCGGTGAGGTGAATGGGCGCGAGCGCGCGGGCGCGATTGAGGAGGGCTTCCGGATCGACCTGCCGGGATTTCCAAAGCGCAAGCTCGCGGGCTTCATCGCCGGATGCGGATGAGAAGGCATCGCGCGCGCACCAACGGATCGCATCGCCGGCGATGAAAACCAGGGCGCCGTGGCCGAGGGCGGCGCGCAAGGCGAGAGCCTGGGTGGCCGCCCAAAATTCGGGAAGGGCGCCGGAGAGCCAGAGGTGATGGTCGGTGTCGCCCGATGATACCCCGTGTATGCGAGCGGCGGATTTCAAACGAGCGGCGCCCATGAAATTTCTTCGGAGAGCGCGGCAAATAGTTCCGGCAGTTTGTGCAGTTTGTAACCGTGGACGAATTGCAGGAGGGGGCCGGCGGGAATTTTGGGCGGGTCGGGGTCGAGTTCCCAGGAATGAAACCAGAAAATGGGCGTGATGCCGCTGCTGTTGGCCTTTTCCACCAGACGCAGAAGCCGGCGGGCGCCAAGGCGGCGCATCACCCAGGTTCCCGACCAGGGAATGGGCAGGCCGCCGGGCAGACCCCAGCCATGGACGGGGCGCTCGACAATGCCAGTCGCTGCAACGCTTGCGGGGTCGCCGCGGCCGGGGAGCCAGGAGGAGGACAGGGTGTAACCCGCGCGCCGCAAGGCCTCGTAGTGGCGGGTCATGTGCGGGTGGAGCGACCACATGGGCGCGCGAAATGCCGTGGGCGCAGCGCCGGTGGCGCGGGTCAGCGCCGCGGTCGCATCGCGCAGATCCTCGGCGAATTCATCGGGGGTCAACTGCGTGCAAAGACGGTGGAGATGAGAATGGCAGGCGATCGCGTGGCCTGCCGCCGCCGCGGCGCCCAGCTGCGGCACTATTTTTTCCGCCAGGGCGCCCGCCACGAACCAGGTGGTTTTGGCCTTCCAATGTTCCAGCGCGCCGAGCAGCCGGTCGCAGTCGGCGGCGATCCGGCTTTCAAATTGACTCCAGTGCGCCGGCCCCGCCGCATTCACTGTGGGCAGATTGAACCATTCTTCGATGTCAACGGTGAGAATGGCGCGCAGCATCGGCCGGAATTATTCTGAGAAAAGCGAGGCCGGCCGCACCGGCGGCTTCAGCCCGAAATGGCCGTAGGCCGCGGCGGTCGCGATGCGGCCGCGGGGCGTCCGTTCGAGAAATCCCGACTTGATGAG